>SEDG01000042.1 GCA_004295885.1 Pedobacter sp.
GGTGGTGGAAACTTAACTTTATCCCTTTTTATAGTTTTTGCCTTTGGTGCAGTGTGTTGCTTTTCCTTCTGTTGCGGCACTTCTTGCTGTACAGGTGCTGTAGCTTTGCTTTTCTCCGGAAGCAAGTCTACATAGCCGTAATCTTTAGTAAATGCCATCGTAGAAGTACAGAGCATAGCCCCGACTAAAGGTACCGTTAACAGCAACCTGAGCCTTGCCCAATCTGCTGTTCTTTTCTTGTTTAACATGTTGATTCTCCTTTTTAATATTGATTGATTGAATATTTGATTGGTAAGTGATGTTGGTACGACACCAAATGAGTTTTCGATGAGAAACATGGCGTATTCATGCTTCTGAATTCCAGAATTAGTACTTAATTCGTCGGCAATGTATTCGTGTAATAGTTTGATGTCCTTTTTTATGAAGTATAAAATCGGATTAAACCAGCAAACAATTTGTAGCAGTTCAAAAAACAAGATATCCAAACTGTGCTTTTGTTTAATATGCACCATTTCATGGTTTAACACGGTTTGCTTTTCCGCTAGGTGTGGATGAATAAATAAGAGATTAAAAAATGAGAAAGCCGTTTTTTGTCCTTGTAACTCGATTAATGTGATTTTACCAGTTTTTGCCTTTTTAGCTTTTAAGCCAAGGCGAATGATTTTAAAAAGGCTAATGCCTAAATTGATTGCAAAACCTAAAGCAATTATCAAATAAAACGCATACAGCCATTCTGTAAGGCTAAATGTTTGCTGAACCGATGTTAACGCCAATTTAGCAAACTGTTCTTCTGTATAAACAACAGGAGGCGGAAAAAGTGCATTATCTACAATTGGAGCTGGCTTTAAAAGCCCGAGTTGCATTATGGGTAGTATAAAAGCACTAACGCTAGTTAACAATAGAAAATAGCGATTACTGTTATAAAATGTTTCGTTTTGCAAAAACAGTCTGTAAAAGCCATAAAACAGGAGCAAATACAGGTTTGCCTCCAATAAATAATATAACCATTCCATTATTTCTTGTTTTTAAGTTGTTCTGCCAAGGCGATTAATTCATCCAATTCTTCCATATCCATATTTTTTTCTTTTACTAAAAAGGATACTAAGCTCTGATAGTTGTTTTCGAAATAATTGTTCATCACCTTGTCAAAAGCAAAATGTTTGTATTGCTCTTCAGAAATCAAAGGAAAATATATATGAGTATTGCCAATCGCCTTATGGTCTAAAAATCCTTTCCCCTCTAAAACCCTAATTACGGTAGACACAGTATTGTAAGCTGGCTTGGGTGGATCCATTTTATCAATTACGTCTTTCACCAAACCTTCTTTCATCTCCCAAAGGATTAGCATCACTTGTTCTTCGGCTTTTGTTAACTCTCTCATTATATAATTTTCTTTGTTGTTAAATTAAATTTACTACTATTTTTATAGTTATCAAACTATTTTTATAGTTTGCTGATATTTTTATTTTAATTAATTGATTTACAGTATATTAAAATTATTTATTTTACAACTCATTTATTTGTTTACATTAGATTTGATGAGTTTAGTACACAAAATAGCCCTAAGTTTGATAAAAAATGTTGGTCCGATGGTGGCCAAAAATCTTTTGATTCACTTCGGCAGTGCCGAGGCAGTTTTTGCGGCAACTAAAGAACAAATATTGAAATTAGATGGAATAGGGGAGTTCAGGGCGAATGCTATTTTGCATAATGATGCGATTGGAAAAGCTGAAAAACACATCGATTTCATTGAAAAACATAATATTCAGGTTTTATTTTATGCCGATGATAACTATCCTAAAAGATTGAGAAACTGTTATGATGCTCCGTTATTGCTTTATTATAAAGGTACCGCAGATTTGAACCATAAAAGGATAGTAAGTGTAGTGGGTACAAGAAATGCCACTGCTTACGGTAAAATGCTATGTAAACAATTGGCCGAGGTGTTGAAAGCTTACGATGTAATTATCATGAGTGGTTTGGCACACGGCATTGATGCAGCAGCCCATAAGGAAAGTTTAGCTTTTGAAGTCCCAACCGTTGGCGTGTTAGGGCATGGATTGGACAGAATTTATCCTGCTATACATAAAGAACTAACACAGAAAATGGTTCACAATGGTGGATTATTAACCGAATTTTTGCCTGGTACAAATCCAGATAGGGAAAATTTTCCAAAGCGGAATAGGATTATAGCTGGTATAGCTGATGTAACTGTGGTAGTTGAGGCATCATTAAAGGGTGGAGCTTTGATAACTGCGGAATTAGCTAATTCATATAATAGAGATGTTTATGCATTTCCTGGTCGTGTAAATGACGAATTTTCTGAAGGTTGTAATTTTCTCATCAAAACCAATAGAGCAGCCTTAATAAACACGCCAATGGATTTAATTTATTATTTGGGCTGGGATGATGAAATGTCTAACAAAACCGAAATTCAAGTGCAATTACCTTTAGAATTAACCAAGGAAGAAGAGAAGATATATCTGATATTAAAAGAAAATTCATTTTGCATAGATGAACTTAGTTTAGTAGCTAATATGGCTCAAAGTAAACTGGCCATCATTTTATTGACACTAGAAATGCAAGGCGTAATCATATCTCTTCCTGGCAAGGTCTATAAAGTTGCCTAATTTTATAATATATAAAGCACATGGAATTAATAGATTTAAGAATATTGTTTTTTAAAATCTAAAAATTCGGAATATCCTATCGAATAAATATTAGTTGATAAAATACTAAATGCCATTGCTTACTTTTGTAATATGTGGTACAACAATATTTTAGAAACAATTGGCAACACGCCATTGGTAAGATTAAACAACATTACTAAAGATATTTCAGCGACGGTTTTAGCTAAAATCGAAACTACTAATCCTGGTAATTCTATTAAAGATCGTATGGCGGTTAAAATGATAGAAGATGCTGAGAAAAGAGGGGTGTTAAAGCCAGGCGGAACCATCATTGAAGGTACATCTGGTAACACAGGTATGGGATTGGCCATGGCTGCCATTATTAAAGGTTACAAATGTATTTTTACCACAACAGATAAACAATCTAAAGAAAAAGTAGATGCCCTACGTGCTTTTGGCGCTGAGGTTATAGTATGTCCAACGAATGTAGACCCAGAAGACCCACGTTCTTATTACTCTGTTTCTTCTCGTTTAGAAAGGGAAGTTCCTAACTCGTGGAAACCCAATCAGTACGATAACTTAGCAAACAGCCAAGCTCATTATGAACAAACTGGACCTGAAATTTGGAAACAAACGGAAGGTAAAATAACGCATTTAGTAGTCGGAGTAGGTACTGGGGGTACAATTTCGGGCGCTGGAAAGTATTTAAAGGAGCAAAATCCTAACATTAAAGTTTGGGGAATTGATACTTATGGTTCGGTTTTTAAAAAGTATAAGGAAACTGGAATTTTAGATAAAGACGAAATTTACCCATATATAACCGAAGGTATTGGTGAAGATTTTTTACCGCAAAATGTAAACTTTGACATCATCGATTTATTTGAAAAAGTAACAGATAAGGATGCTGCCTTGATGACTCGCGAAATTGCTCGTAAAGAAGGAATTTTTGCTGGTAACTCTGCTGGTTCTGCCATTGCTGGTCTATTACAATTAAAAGATAAATTGAAACCTGAAGATGTAGTCGTTGTTATTTTTCATGACCACGGTAGTCGTTATATGGGTAAGATGTATAACGAAGATTGGCTACGTGAGCGTGGTTTCTTAAAAGACGAGAAGTTAACAGCTCGTTCTATCTTAGCTAAACGCTCTAATCAAGAGGTAGTTACATTAGATTGTGAGAAGACAATTTTAGAGGCTATTAATATCATGAAAACATTAAGTATTTCTCAACTGCCTGTGACACAGCAAGGAATGGTTATTGGAAAAGTGACCGAAAGCAATGTATTGGATTCGTTGTTAGAAAATCCTTCTTTAAAGTCGAGTCCAGTGAAAGATATCATGACTGCTTCTTTACCATTTGTTGATTTGAACACTTCAATCGATAAAATTTCATCGATGATTAATAAAGATGTTAGTGCAGTACTTGTTGAAGATGAACAAGGAAAAATAGAAATTATTACGCAGTACGATATTATTGAAGCTATTTCTGGTTAATCTCATTTTTTTAACACAGGGAGCACAGAGAAATCGCAGAGAACGCAGAGTTTAAGGGGACTTATTGGTTTTGGAAACAGAACTGTTGTAATCTAAACCTGACTTAGCGAAAATCCCCCGATTCTTCTTCGGGGATTGAAGCGAGGGCAGGACTGAACTTTCCTAAGAACCACTGAAATTGCTTTTAAAATAAAAAAAACCAGCTCTGAAATTATCAAAGCTGGTTTTTTTTTGAGATTTGGTTTACTTTCAACCCTCAACCTTCTTACCTTTAACCATTTTAATGGCTTGGTCCAGAACCTTCTACACGCTTAATTTGTGCACCTAAAGCACGTAAACGAATATCTATATCTTGGTAACCACGCTCAATTTGCTCTATATTATAAATTGTTGAAGTTCCTTCAGCAGATAAAGCTGCGATTAATAAGGAAACACCAGCACGAATATCAGGAGAGGTCATACTGATGCCACGAAGTTGATATTTTTTATCGATACCATTAACGGTTGCACGGTGCGGGTCACATAAAATGATTTGCGCACCCATATCAATTAATTTATCTACAAAGAATAAGCGACTTTCAAACATTTTTTGATGAATAAGCACATTTCCTTTGGCTTGGGTTGCCACAACCAAAACGATACTTAATAAGTCTGGTGTGAAACCTGGCCACGGAGAATCTGCAATCGTAAGGATAGAACCATCAATAAATGTGTCAATTTCGTAGTGTTTTTGAGAAGGAACATAAATATCATCACCTCGGCGCTCTAATTTAATACCTAGTTTTTTGAAAACCTCTGGTATTACGCCTAACTCATCATAACAAACATTTTTAATAGTGATTTCAGATTCTGTCATGGCAGCAAGGCCGATGAAAGAGCCAATTTCAATCATATCTGGCAACATTCTATGCTCTGTACCACCAAGTGATTTAACACCTTCAATGGTTAATAAATTAGAGCCGATACCTTTAATATCAGCACCCATTCTGTTTAACATTTTACATAATTGCTGTAAGTATGGCTCGCAAGCCGCATTGTAAATTGTTGTAGTACCTTTTGCTAAAACAGCAGCCATTACAATATTTGCTGTCCCTGTTACCGAAGCTTCATCTAATAGAATATACGCACCTCTTAAATTGGTGGCATCTACATTAAAAAAGGCTTTTTTAGGGTCGTAAATAAACTTTGCACCTAGTTTTTCGAAACCAATGAAGTGTGTGTCTAAACGGCGTCGGCCAATTTTATCGCCACCTGGTTTAGGAATGGCCGCCTTACCAAAGCGGGCCAATAATGGACCAACTATCATAATTGAGCCACGTAAACCACCTCCTTTTGCTTTGAAAACATCAGATTCGAAAAAATCGAGATTGATATCTTTGGCTTCAAAAGTATAAGTGTCTTTGTTGATACGCTCAACGATTACGCCCAAGTCACCCAGTAATTCAATTAGCTTGTTTACATCTTTAATATCCGGAATATTACTGATGGTAATTTTTTGGTCTGTTAATAAAACAGCTGATAAAATCTGAAGGGCTTCATTTTTAGCGCCTTGAGGAGTAATTTCTCCCTTTAGTTTTTTACCACCTATAATTTCGAATGCATTCATATTTTATAAAATTTCGTTATTTATGGGATTAAGCACCCTTAGCAACAACGGTTTAATTTGATTAATATCTTTGTTTTGGATTATTGTTTTTTTGTTGCGGGCGACCACCATTGTTGTTTTGTCGACCTTTGTTATTGTTATTCTGGCGACCACGATTGTTATTACTTGGTCTGTTTACTTGAGGCCTAAATTCAACTTTTTGCAGGTTTACATTTTCATCCAGTTCTAACATACCTCCAGATAGCTCACGTAAATTCTTAAAAATTACCTCATCAGAAACATTGTCTTTATTCCATTGTACATAAGCCATTTTCATAAAGTTGGCAACGCCTTGTACCATAGCTGCTTTACGCTCTGGATTTTCTTCCTCAATCGTTTTTTCTATTAGTTTTTCTACAGTTTTACCATAGTGTTTGTATCTGATTTTCTGTTGAGGATAACCAATATGTGCAGGTTTAAACCTAGCTTCTTCTGGTGTTGGCTTTGGATAAGGGCTATCCACATCAATTTTATAATCTGAAATGATGTGTAAATGGTCCCAAAGTTTATGTTTAAAATCGGCTACGTCGCGTAAATGTGGGTTTAAAAATCCCATCAAATCTATAACTGCCTGTGCATATTTATTTCGCTCTTCTTTAGTTGGCAAATCGATAATGTACTTTACCATGTTTTGTACATTACGACCATATTCGGCCAAAATCAAATCGCTACGAGTTGTGTTATAATCGAAATTCATTGAATAAGTTAATTATTGAAAAATAGTTATTGTTGGGCACATTATGAAATAACCAAAACAATAAGTAAATGTTTGAGAAACAGACCTTACTTAATATGAGAAGTTTTGGTTAAGAATTCATCGAAATGCTGAAGCCCTTAATGGTTCAAAGATAAAGAAATTATTGGAATATAAACTAACCACAAAAGAAACAAAAGACGACAAAATTTATACGCCTAACTTTTGTTTTTCTATTGTGAATTTTGTTGTTTATTTTTTTTCGTCTTGTATTTAATTTCACCTGCATACGCATTACGATGCACAGTCGACTTGTCCCGAATTCTTCGGGAAGCTGGGCATGATGAAACCCTTAATCTTTGCGTTCGTTGCTTCTTCGCGGTTAAAAAACCTATTTGCATTTCAAGGCCCAGTCAGGCAAAGCATGACGCGGACTAAAATCTTCGTGTTCTTTGTGTCTCTCTGTGGTTTAACTTAGCTATTTTCGAATTGCGATGTCCATTCTAGCTGGACATGACGCAGGGTAAGGATATTTGCGGCGGTTAAAACTATTTAACAATCCTCAACTTCGCGAACTTCAACAACAATTGTTTGTTACCAAGACCTTGAAAAAACACAGTTGCCTTCACATCTGGCAACATCCCCTCTAGGTTTACAATCTTTCCAAAGCCGAATTTTTCGTGTTCTACATCCATTCCATTCTGAAACTCGTTAGCTGCATTTGGTGTAAAACCAGCAGTTGGTACGTGAGCTTTTGGTAAAATAGAAGTCGTTTTTGGTCTAATAACGGTTGTGCTAGTTGCAGGCTTAGGTGTAAATTCTCGTTGCTGACTCCAAGTTTTACGCTCGCTATCAAAACTGTTTTCTCCGAAGCTACTTTTAGCAGGCTTAACAACTTCTAATTCCAGATAGGATGGATTAATTTCATTGATAAAACGACTTGGCTCACAAGAAGTTAAAGTTCCCCAGCGGTAACGAGAAGTAGAATAAGTAATAGTTAATTTCTTTTCAGCACGAGTTATCGCTACATAAAACAATCGACGTTCCTCTTCTAAATCTACTCGTGATGTCAGCGACATTTGAGAAGGGAAGAGGTTTTCTTCCAATCCAACAATAAAAACATTCTTAAACTCTAATCCCTTTGCAGAGTGAATAGTCATCAAAGAAACCGTATCAGCGTCTTTGTTTTTATCATTATCATCGTTGGTTAACAAAGCGATGTCTTGCATAAAAATCGCTAAACTTCTATCTTCAATATCCTCACGTTCGGCAAATTCCTTGATGCCGTTTAATAACTCCTGTATGTTTTCGTAACGAGAGCGACCTTCAACGCTATCATCAGTATGTAATTCCTTTAAAATGCCCGAATGTTGGGCGATATATAAGGCTGTTTCGTAGGCATCCAGTTTTTTAGATTCAGCTGCGAAACTTTGGATCATTACTGCAAAATCATTTAACTGATTTGCGATTCTTCCTTGTATATATTGCTGCGGATTACAGATAACCTGCCACATTGTAATATCGTGCTGGTCGGCAGCGGCAGATATTTTCTCTACAGTCGTATCTCCTAAACCCCTTCTCGGATAGTTGATTACACGTTTTATCGCTTCTTCATCTGCCGGATTAAAAGTTAATCGGAAATAAGCAATTAAATCTTTAATCTCTTTACGTTGATAAAAAGAAAGGCCACCATATATTTTATAAGGTACATTTAGTTTCCGCAAAGCTTCCTCCATTGCCCTACTTTGAGCATTGGTGCGATATAAAATAGCGAAATCCTTATACGTTATTCCAGCATTTAATCGGTCTTGAACTATCGCTTCTGCAACTAATTTTCCTTCTTCATTATCAGAAAACGCCCTCGAAATCTTAATTCTATCACCTTTCTCATTTTCAGAGAATACATTTTTCTCCAACTGATTTTTGTTGTTGGCAATAATGCTATTGGCAACTTCAACTATGTTTTGCGTGGAACGATAATTTTGCTCCAGCTTATAAACCTTCAAATCAGGGTAATCGCGTTCGAAGTTTAAAATATTTTGAATATTAGCACCACGGAAAGCATAAATACTTTGTGCGTCATCACCAACTACACAAATATTTTCATTTAATGCAGCTAGTTTTTTAACAATGGTATATTGAGAAAAGTTGGTATCCTGATACTCATCAACCATTAAATATTTAAACTTATGTTGGTATTTATTTAAAACGTCTGGATGATTTTTTAATAACACATTGGTTTTAAACAACAGATCATCAAAATCCATTGCGCCAGCTTTGTAGCAGCGTTTGGCGTAAGTATCATAAATTAAACCTAATAGCGGACGTTTATTGCCTGCATCTTCAGCTTGAATCTGGTCATTTTCTAAATATTCTGACGGAGAAACCAAGTTGTTCTTAGCCGATGAAATACGATTATAAACCACGTTGGCAGCATATAATTTATCATCTAACTGCATTTCTCTTAAAATGGAGCGAATTAAACTTTTGCTATCGTCGGTATCGTAAATAGTAAAGTTAGATGGATAACCAATTTTCTCAGCTTTTGAAAGCAAAGCTGTAATTATAGTAAGGTCAGTCATTATCTAAACTTAAATTCGCTGTGAAAAACAGCCTCATAACCACTTCGCCAAGTTTAAATAAATTACGTTTCTGCTTACATTGAGGCTTACGAAACAGCGTTTAATTACTACCATAATAGGATGGTGAGTTTAGGGAACATTTAAAGCTAGAATTTTTATTTGTTAACATGCCTATATCAGATTTAAGAAACAAAAAAATGATAGAGATCTTTTATGACAAAAGGGCAAGTTGCCTATTTGGGAACAGATTTTGATAGACTTGTGTTATGGGAGAAATAAATATTGATTTTACCAATATTCCTGAACAAGGTGGTAAAGACAACTATGCTAATTTGAAAGAAAAGTTGGAAACCGTTGAGCAATTTCCTGGTATTTATAATTTTAAATTTATTATAACGGGCGGAGTAGATAAAATAGACGAATTACGTGCGGTCTTACCTGACGATAAATTCATCGAACAACCATCTAAAACTGGTAAATATGTAGCTATTACTGTAAAAAAAGAAATGCAGAATGCAGACGAAGTAATTGCGGTTTATAAAAAAGTTGGTACCATTAACGGTATTATGATGCTTTAATTTTTTGAAATGATATATAAGATCGTTATATCGTTTTGATGCCTTGCAACTCTAAACTTTTGAACTTTTACGACTTTTACATCCATTCCTCACTACCGCTTTCAATCTGATAAAGCCAATAATTAACCAATTTTTTAATCTCGGTGTAATTGCCATATTTGAAGTGAATTACACCCGCTGCAGTGTGTAAATTAACGTGGCCAACATCTGCAACTTTATGCCAAGGGTATTGAAAGGTTGTAATGGACTGTATTTTATGAGGGAAAAGCAGCGAATTTTTAACATCCCAAATGCCGCTTCTTTTAATTATAAATTCTTTATTAACTGTTATTCTATGTCTTTTGTAACTGATGTAAATCATCGGCACTGCCATGATAAAATAGATTATTGCAGCAGGATAATAAGGTTTAAACTCTGGAATAAAAGTCCAAAATATAATAAAAATCCCGATAGGGAAAACCACTCTGAAAACGATGGGTAAGTTTAAAAACCTCCAATCAGGAATGAACATTTTCCCTTTTGCAGGAATTTCGCCCATTATCATTTTAATTAGCTCATCTCTTTCATTAGGATTGCAACCAGGTATTAATAGGTTATTGCTTTCAAGGTCTTTTTCTTTTTTTACTTTACCAGATGATGCTTGCTTTAAATTCATATGCAGCAAATTCATCTTCTTCTGAAAATAGTTCTGACTATATGAAGTAATCTGAACCTTATTCGGACTTAACAAAGTATTTTTCTTAGCAAACAAACCGTGAGATATTAATAATGAATGTTTGTGTTTGCTAATGTGAAATTCGAAATATTTGACAAAGGTTCTAATCACATTGATGGCAAGAATGAGGAAAAGAATAACGCCAACTAAAATACCTATCGAAAATAATGTAAATAGGCTTTCCACTGCATTTTCTACCTGACCTTTATCCATATCAAAAGCTTTTAAAAATTCTTTTGCATTATGAATCAATGGATAAATAAACGCAATTAATAATGCAATTGTACTCCCATAGTTTGAGGTGAGACCAACTTTAAACAAGGTGCCAAAACTTACTTTTAGAAATGGCGTATCTTCTTGCGGAATGATCTGCTCTTGATTCGCATTTTCAGTATTTAGTATGCTTTTTCTGCTCAATAGATGTTCTCGTAAGCTATTTGCAATCTTTTCATCAATTGCTTTAATACTAACTTCTTGCCCTTCGCTACCCGCTGTATCTACTTTTAAACCATAAATGCCAATGATTTTTTGCAACAAGTTTTGGTTGATATTTACCTGTTGAATTTTATCTAATTGAACGGTTAATTGAGTTTTATTGAAAATACCTTTGTTGATGATAAACTCTTGTTTTTGCTCATCTAAAAAGAAAGTAAAATTTCTGTAGTTGAAATAAGAATACACAAAAAGAAGTGCCACTAATACAAGTATTCCTAACCCAAAATAGATAAAATACTGTCTGTCTGCTTTTGCGAAAGCAAATATTAAAGGAAAAATTAACGCTCTGATTAAGTGTTGTAGCGTATTGGCTGCCATTATGATAATGCCTACAGCTGATTGCCTTTGGGGTTTGCTGAAATCGTAGTTCATTATTGATTTTCAGTTAAATTCTCGATCTGGTCAAGCTTTCTCAGCAATATTTCTTTGATGTTTTTGGCTCTTTCTACTTCAATTCCTGATATATGCAAGTGACCAGTCTGCCCACCAGCAGTAAAAATTTGTAAAGTGGCCAAGCCGTAAGCCCGAGACGTTATTCCTTGGTCTAATGCTATATGCTGAATTCTATTTAACGGAACAATTGTAGTTGTTTCGGCAATAATGCCACTTTTATAAACTATATCCTTTTCCCTTAATGCATAACCACGTTTTTTAAAGCTTAGGCTATGTACAGTAAAAAGCAAGGCGCAAAAAACTAAATATCCAGCAATTAAATAAATAGGCTTTGGTTTTTCGTCCTCTATAAAATAATAGATTGTAGCCAATCCGCCGGCAATAAATACTAAGATGATAGAGAGATTTATGACAATGACATTCCAATATTTTGCATTTGGCGATGTAAGTACAATTTCTTCATATTGTGGTAAACTATCTAAGTCGAAAGTTTCGTTCGTAAATTCTTGCATAAATTGCTATTTAGATTTGCTGCTAATATAGCGATGAAGAATAGATATCCGTAACGCTAACGAACAACAAGCATTTTTCTTGTAGCCGTATGTAATCCTGATAAGGAAACAAGTCGGTAGATATATACGCCAGGTGCTAAAAGGCTTAAATTAAGTTCAATGGTGTGCTTTCCAGTATTTAGATATTCATTTAACACAGTTTGTACCACATTGCCTTGTAGGTTATAAATTTTGAGTTCTACTTTATCAGCCTCTGGCATTACAATATCTATAGAAGTTCTTTCTCTACCTGGGTTCGGATAATTCTGCGTTAAAGTAAATTCCAAAAATCGCTCTGCAATAATCTTATTGATTACATCAAAAAGCACAAAACTAATAAGTCTATTACCGCGGGCATTTGGGTGTACAGCATCCTGATAAAGCGTAAAATCTCTGCGAATGGCCGCATTAACATCCGCTAGGTAAATGCCATACTCCTTAACCAATCTTTTATAGAGGTTGTTAATGTTTAATATTTGAACATTCGCACGTCTTAATCTGGCGTCATTTCTGTCGTCGAAATTTTGTACGGTACAAACTATAGGGACTAAGTTTTGGTTAAGCGATTTTACAATAAATGTGCGCATACTTTCTTCTGTTGCGGCAATTTTCTGACGCCCAGCCTCTATTTCTAAAGCATCGTTGGCCCCCATTAAAATTACGATAAAACCCGTTTTATAGGCTATCGCATCGTCTATTCGTGCTAAACCTTTAACGGTTGTTTCCCCTGAGACACCATATTTTTGTACATTTATGGTTTTAGTGGTATAACAATTAAGAAAGTTGGTGGTTAAATAAGTTTGAAAATCTAATCCATTAACACCTGCAACTGTACTTGCCCCAAAGGTGATAACATTTACACTGTCTCTCGAATAAAATTTGGCAGATTCTGGACAACTCGCACCTGTAATTTGGGCCGAGGATTCTGTAGAAAAACCTAATAAAAGTGCAAAGCATAGCGCTAATGCCCGAAATCTCATCCTTAAAATATTATCTAGCGCAAAAATAGAGCTAACCAATTACAAATATAAATATTATAACTCCTATTTATAAGCTTGATTTGTATTTAGTTAAAGTTTGTTTACGAATTTTTGCTCACATTGTTTTCGCAATGCTTTTACTGAAAAACCTATATTTGCCTAAAATAAATATGTTATGCAAGAAATCAAGAAATATGTTGAGGATAATAAACAACGCTTTTTAGATGAGTTGTTTGAATTATTGCGTTTTCCATCGGTTAGTGCCGACCCAAAATATAAAAATGATGTATTAAAAACTGCAGACTTTGTTGCTCAGAAATTAAAAGATGCTGGAGCTGACAAAGTGGAGATTTGCGAAACGGCTGGTTATCCCATTGTATATGGAGAGAAATTAGTTGATGCCAGTTTGCCAACGGTTCTAATTTACGGTCATTACGATGTGCAACCTGCCGACCCATTAGAATTATGGAAGACTCCTCCATTTGAGCCAACAGTTCGTGATGGAAAAATTTATGCTCGTGGTGCTTGTGATGATAAAGGTCAGTTTTATATGCATGTAAAAGCATTTGAATTGATGATGAAAACCAACACTTTAGCTTGTAACGTTAAGTTTATGATAGAGGGAGAAGAGGAAGTTGGTTCTGCAAACTTGGGCATTTTTGTTAAAGCAAACGCAGAGCGATTAAAAGCGGATGTGGTTTTAATTTCGGATACATCGATGATTAGCATGGAAAACCCGTCAATTGAGACCGGTCTACGTGGTTTGGCATATATGGAAGTGGAAGTTGTTGGTCCAAACCGCGATTTACATTCTGGAGTGTATGGTGGTGCTGTGGCAAATCCTGCAACAATTCTTTGCAAAATGATTGCTTCTTTACATGATGAAAATAACCACATCACTATTCCTGCTTTTTATGATAACGTAGTAGAATTAACAGATGCTGAGAAAAAAGCCTTAAATGAAGCACCTTTTGATTTAGCAGAATATAAAGAAGATTTAGATATTAAAGCCGATTGGGGCGAAAAAGGTTACAGTACTTTAGAACGTACGGGTACCAGACCTACTTTAGAGGTTAATGGTATTTGGAGTGGTTACATCGGCGAAGGTGCTAAAACGGTATTACCAAGCAAGGCAAATGCTAAAATATCTATGCGTTTGGTGCCTAACCAAAACTCTGATGAAATAGCTGAAATTTTCGCTAAACATTTCGAAAGCATTGCTCCAGATTATGTAAAAGTAAAAGTTACGGCACATCATGGTGGCGAACCTGTTGTTACACCAACCGACAGTGTTGCTTATCGCGCTGCAGAGCAAGCAATTTTAGATAGTTTCGGTAAAAAACCAATTCCAACTCGTGGCGGCGGAAGTATCCCTATTGTAGCTTTGTTTGAAGATGTTTTAGGTATTAAATCTGTGCTTTTTGGCTTTGGTTTAGATAGCGATGCCTTACATTCTCCTGACGAGAAGTATGATATTTACAATTACTACAAGGGCATTGAAACTTTGCCATTGTTCCATAAATACTTTGCAGAATTAAGTAAATAGAAATAAGTTGTTGATATGAAAATCCCTGTTTAGTTTAGCTAGGCAGGGATTTTTTTTGTAAATGAAGGTTCGATCTTTCAAAGATACTACAGTCCCGCCATTGCCTATAGCTCATTTCGCGATGCTCCATTTCGGGCTATTTGGCGCTGTCGGGTTTATTTAACAGCGTGTTGTTTTTTATAGGTGGGGAAGGAATAAGTTATGTGGTCGGCTGTTTGTTTTATTTTAGTCTATAATAACTTCATTAAAGCTTTTATAAAATTAATTAATTTGGTTTCAGTTTCATTGTCGGTTAGATTGCCCTGTTCATCAAATTTTCCTTTTACACCTTGAATTAATAAACAAGTTTCATCTGTAAATCTCGCCATCACTGTTTCCATTATTAACTGCAATTCCTCATGTCCTTTTTGTCCGTTCGCAGAGGCTGTAATCAGTCCAATTGGCTTATCTGAAAAAATAGTTGTTGCTATACACCATTCTATTGCATTTTTCAGTCCGCCTGGGATACTAAATACATATTCTGGTGTGCAAATAATTATTCCGTCTGCTTGCTCAATATTTTTTCTTAGTTCGACTATTTTCCTTGGAGGATTTTTTGCAGAAAGTTCTGGGTCAAAATGTGGTAGGGTTTTTAGGTAATCATAAATTGTCAAGTTAAACTCTTCAATTGCTAAACTTGCAAGTTTCTCAACAAGTTTAAGGTTTGAAGAGTTTGAACTTGCACTTCCTATAATTGCAAAAATGTTTTTCTTTTTCACCATTAAATTAACTGGACCTATTTATTGTAAGTTGTTTTTGCTCGGTTAGGTAGGTTTCTGTTGTAGTATAATGGATCATAGCGGAGTATAGTAAACAGATTCTTTTTTGTATCCTATAAGCTATAAAGCGTTAGCAACCCTCTTAAAAAACTGGATCCCACCAAACAAAATTGCTCCCCAAAATATAAAGCCAAAATCTGCAAAAGTGGCTATCAAACCTCCAACGCACCACAATGCACCATACAGCATGTCTTTATTTGCTCTTTCTTTTTTGGCAGATTGTATTTGTTGTTCCAAATTAGAAACAACGATAGCAGCATTTTCTTCATCTAATCCTTGTTCCATTAGTGCGTTTTGCGTTTCATAAGCACTCATTTTGTGGTTAACTAAAAGATTAGCCGCATGATCATAGACTTGATTAACCACCTGTTGTTGGTCATCATCATTTCTTTCCATAATTTATTGAATAAGAGAGTTAAATTTTTATAGTTGTCATTATACCGTTGGAATTCAATATAAATTTAGTAAAAGATTTGAAAGCTTGAAAAAGATTTTCTGCTTTTTCATGAGCTAGTGATTAGCTATCGGTGAGGTTATCGTTTATCAATATATTTTAATAAACCAGAAACTTCCAAACCACAAATTTTTACCAAATTTGTAAATGCCTCCAATAAAGCGAAAGCCAACAGCAAGAAAGCCAAGTGTCCGTAAAAAGACAAATAAATCCAATATTACAAAATGGAGAATAGCGATCGCTGGAATATTATTGGTGCTACTTTCTCCATTTTATTATGGTTATGTATTAAAAATAGCTTCATCAGCTTGGTTTTGGCTGCGCCATCCAAACGAAGACAAAAATTACAGAACCTATGAAAGCTTCAATATTAAAATTCCAAAGAAATATACAGTTCACGGTATTGATGTTTCTTATTATCAAGGTAAAATAGATTGGACAAAGGTAAAGGCAATGGAAGATGACGATGTGAAAATCACTTTTGCTTTTATCAAGGCTACAGAAGGCTTATTAAGTGTCGACCCATATTTTCAGCGTAATTGGCGGGAAGCGCCAAAAGCTGGACTAAAAGTTGGCGCCTATCATTTTTTTAGGCCAAAGAGGTCTGGCTTGTGGCAAGCTAATTTCTTCTTGCAAACCGCCAATTTCGAAAAAGGAGATTTGCCTCCAGTTGTAGATATAGAAAGTTTAGATGGAGTTTCTCCAGAAAAAATGAGGAAGGAATTAAATGCCTTTATCATTCAGGTTGAGGAAAAAACCAAAGTCAAACCAATAATCTATACAGGTCTTAGATTTTATAAAGATCATTTACTGGGATACTATGATAAATATCCGTTTTGGGTGGCCCATTATCATCAGCCTAAGCTAAAACTGGCAAATAATGCTTATAAGTTTTGGCAACATTCTGATAAAGCAAGAATCAACGGAATAAATCACGTAGTAGATTTTAATGCTTTTAACGGCGATAGCTTAGCTTTTTCTAAAATTCTAATTCAATAAAAAAAGCCTATCAATTTGTTTGATAGGCTTTTTTATTTGTTTGGTTTATTAGTCTCTAGAAACGTAAACATCAGATTTCATTTCAGTTTTTTTAGATTTAAATTTATCTAGGCTAATTTTAGACGATTTATCCATATCTACTGTATATAAACCTGTAGTCCCTTTTAAGCCTAACTTAGATTCGCCTTTAACAGATGTATATAAGCTCTCAGTATTTGCATTCAATTTCACATTTGCTTTATCAGATACAAAAACCTGAAGATATTTTAAGTTTAATTGGCTGTTTGCTGCAACATAAGCATCACCAGAAGCTTCAATTCTATAAATGTCGTCTACATAAATGGTAACTTTACCTGCTTGGCCATTTTTTGAACTTACATATAGAGAACTTCCTACTTTTTTAACAGAAACTTCTTCATTTCCATCATTTGTATATAATACCTTAGATTTTGAGTTTTGTATGATAGTTACTTCTACATTTCCACTAACATTTAACTTGTTAATAGAAGAAATCTTAACAGCACTTGCAGATACAGTTGTCTCATTAATAGTTACAATTGGATTAACGTTGTTATTTGCATAAACTGTTGAAGATGTGATTGCTAACGCGATAAAGCCAGTAGCAATGATGGTTTTGATTGAAGTTTTCATAATATAATAATTTGTGGGTTTTTGTAGATAAGACGACCACACGGCGAAAACGTTGCACGCAATATTACACTTTTATACGAAAACTTCGTAAATATCGACGAACGCCAATTTTACTTAGACGAAACCGAGTAACTCCGTCATATCGAAGAAGGTACGACTGAGATGTCTGTTGGTTTAGTGAAAGCAATTAATAGATTTCTCCTCACTGCGTTATTAGATCACCCAGCTTTCACAAGTTTTTAAGAATTCTTCATCAGCATCAGCTCCAATACCAACAGTATCTGGAACATCTAGGAAGTAACCATCGTAGGTTAGTCCGCCAACGACAGGGTCAATTAAATGGCCAAGTAAACAAGTATC
Organism: Pedobacter sp.; assembly: GCA_004295885.1. Classification (GTDB taxonomy): domain Bacteria; phylum Bacteroidota; class Bacteroidia; order Sphingobacteriales; family Sphingobacteriaceae; genus Pedobacter. The sequence goes on from SEDG01000042.1 coordinate 17,586, forward strand.
TAAATCGAAAAATACCACATTGGCGCTAGCTAGAGCGAAATGTAAGTTGGCACTCAAGGCAATTCTACTTTCTAGCATGCTGCCAATCATACATTTAACACCGTGTTGCAAAGCTTCCTCGTGTATTTTTTGTGCACCTAGTATGCCCCCGGATTTTGCGAATTTGATATTTAAATATTCACAGGCTTGACTGTTTATTAATTTTCTAGCGTCATGATGATTGTAACAACTTTCATCAGCCATTATTTTGATCGGAGAGTTAAGTGCCAGTTCTGGCAACTGGTCATCAAACCAAGTACGCATAGGCTGTTCACAAAATTCGATGTTTTGAGATTTTAGTTCGCCAAGCGCAAAAAGTGCGTCATCAAAAGTCCAACCTTGGTTGGCATCTAAACGTAAAATCATTTCCTCGCCAACGACAGCTCTTATCTGTTTTACTCGCTCAATATCTTCATGAACTTTTTTGCCTAACTTGATTTTAATTATTCTACAGCCATTTTCCTGATATTTAAGCGCTGTTTGCGCCATTCCTTCTGGAGTATCAATTCCAATGGTCATATCAGTTTCTATGGTTCTTTTGTGTCCACCTAAAAATTTGTACAAAGGAAGTTTTGCATCTCTGGCGGCAATATCAAATAATGCCATGTCAAAAGCACTTTTAATGGTTGCATTATGGTCTGCATAAGCTAATAAATCTTGCATCCTTTCGGGAATTTCTAGCGGATTTTTACCTTTTAATATTTGTGCAAAATCCTTTGCCATAGCTAGGCAAGTCTCTTGGGTCTCACCAACAATCATCGGAAAAGCAGAACATTCGCCCACGCCATGAATACCTGCATCGGTATAAATTCTAATCAATACATTTTGGGCAAAATGCATGGTGCCAGTGGCGATAACAAAAGGCTCCATTGGGATGCTAAAACGATAAATTTCGGTGTGTGTGATTTTCATTATTGAGATATAAGAAAGTAGCTTTGAGATTTAAGAGTACTAAATTAAAAAACAATAATTAATCCAGATGGGTTAAACGGATAATTTATAATTTTACAAGGTTGAGAAAAAGTCTCAAATCTCAATTCTCCATACTCAAATCTATTATGCAAGAACCAAATAACCTTATTCACGCTTCATCTCCATATTTATTACAACACGCCTATAATCCAGTTGAGTGGTACGAGTGGGGGCCAGAGGCATTAGAAAAAGCCAAAAACGAGAATAAATTAATTTTAGTAAGCATTGGTTATTCTGCCTGTCACTGGTGTCATGTAATGGAACATGAAAGTTTTGAGGACTTCGAAGTGGCAGAAGTGATGAACAAAAACTTCGTTTGCATCAAGGTGGATAGAGAAGAAAGACCAGATATAGACCAAATTTATATGTTGGCCGTACAATTGATGAACGGAAATGGAGGGTGGCCATTAAATGCAATATGTTTGCCAGATCAAAGACCAGTTTACGGTGGCACCTATTTCAGAAAAAATGATTGGATAAGTATTTTATTAAATGTTTCAGACCTCTGGAAAAATGAACCTGCCAAAGCTTTAAATTATGCAGAGCGATTAACAGAAGGCATTCAGCAGTCGGAGAAGATTATTCCATCTAGCGTAGATGTTGTTTTTGAACAATTGCATCTGGCGGAAATTATTGAACCTTGGAAACGTCATTTCGATATCGATGGAGGCGGATACAACAGAGCACCAAAGTTTCCATTGCCAAATAATTGGAGTTTTTTGTTGAGATATAGCGTACTAACGCCAGATGAATCCACTTTCATGGCAGTTTGCTCCACACTTGAAGAGATGGCAAAAGGTGGAATATACGACCAAGTTGGGGGTGGCTTTGCTAGGTATTCGGTAGATGATAAATGGCACGTTCCTCATTTCGAAAAAATGCTATATGATAATGCGCAGTTAATCGGTTTATATGCAGAAGCCTATCAGTGTTTGAAATTTGAGCCGTTTGTGCAGATAATTATAGATACCATCGATTGGGTTTTCAGAGAAATGAGTGCAGAAAACGGACTATTCTATTCGGCTTTAGATGCAGATAGCGAAGGCGTGGAGGGTAAGTTTTATGTATGGGATAAGGCAACTTTCGATAAAGTTGTAGAGGAAGATGCTGCACTTGTTGGAGAATATTTTAATGTAACGGAAGAAGGAAACTGGGAAGAAGAACAAACCAATATTTTAAGGAGGCTAATCAATGATGAGGATTTTATTAAAAAACATAATATAGACATCGCAACGCTTTATGATAAGGTGGCATTGGCAAAGGCTAAACTATTAGATGAAAGAACTAATCGTGTGCGACCTGGATTAGATGATAAATGTTTAACCGCTTGGAATGCAATGATGATTAAGTCTTTGGCAGAAACTTCTCAAATTTTAGATTATGAGATGTATTATGATAGAGCAAAGTTAGCTGCCGAATTTATTTTAGAGAATATGGTAACTCCAGATGGTGGATTATATCGTAATTATAAAAATGGAAAAGCAACTATTCCAGGGTTTTTGGACGATTATGCTTTTATGATTGAAGCTTTAATTTCCCTTTATGAGGCTGATTTTGATGAGGTTTGGTTGGAAGAAGCTAAATCATTAACCAATTATGTGTTGCTTAATTTTAAGGATGAAGAAAATGACATGTTCTTTTACACCGCAAGTAATGGCGAAGAATTAATTGCTCGTAAACACGAAGTAATGGATAACGTAATCCCTGCATCTAACTCTGTAATGGCGCAAAACCTTCAAAAATTAGGTTTGTTTTTTGATGATGAAAGTTATCGAGACAAAGCATCAGCTATGCTTAAATCGGTTTTACCAAGAATAAAAGCTTACGGTTCTGCTTATTCTAATTGGTGTACACAATTGCTAAATGAAGTCCATGGCATTAACGAAATTGCCATAATGGGTACTGATTTTAACAACGTGAAGAAGGAACTCAACACCAATTACATTCCTAATAAAATTGTTTTGGGTGGGGAGAAAAGTGAACTTCCGTTATTAAAAGATAAAGAAAGT
>SEDG01000043.1 GCA_004295885.1 Pedobacter sp.
TGCAAATATGTAACATTGCACTCGCAAAACCTAATCGGTTTTCGGCGCCTATAGCTCAGTTGGTTAGAGTAGAAGACTCATAATCTTTTGGTCCCTGGTTCGAGCCCAGGTGGGCGCACAAAAAAAAGCTATCCGAAAGGATGGCTTTTTTTATGTCCAGATGGGCGAGAAGTTTATCCCAATGAGTGCAACGATATCGGGAAGCCGTCTCGAACCAACTTTCTTTTTCGATCATTCACCAGCTGGGAGCAACTTATATCGTACCCGTCAAATTTATATTATCATAACTTTTCAAAATGATAATATAAACTTAATGACAACTTATTTTGCCCTTCGCAAATTTGGTTTTCTCATAGGATTCATTTTAGATGACACTACCAATTTTCCCTACGTGTAAATATAATTTGCGCTATCTCATCATTATTGCACTGGTTTCCCTAAATTATCAATTTTCATTAGCACAGGACGAACGAAGAACTTTTGCTTCTGCCTATCATGATAAATCTGCTTATGCAAGTATCAAGGGTTTACTTGATACCGCCTTGTCTCATGATGACTCGTATGCAGCAGGAATTTATTATCAGCAAATTGGAGATGTCTTTTTTAAGGAGGGCGTGCTCCCTCAAGCATTAGAATATTACTTTAAGGCAAATAGTTCTTTTCTTGCAAGAACTTTTACTGTCGAATACGCTGATAATTTAAATAAGATTGGCAAGGTTTACTATAAAACTTCACGGTTAAATAGTGCGATGCAAACTTTCAGGAAAGCAGTAGTTGTTTCCGATAAAGTCAATTATCCTCGCGGAACTGCAGAAGCTGATAAATACATTGCCCAGATTTTTGAAAAAATGGGACATCTTGACAGTGCGCACTACTATTTGGAGCTTGCGCTGAGGGCTTATCAAAAACTCCATAATAAACAACAAGTAGCTTTTACCTACTCAAAAATAGGAGGGATATATGAAGATGAACTGAAATTTTCTGAAGCCCTGCCTTATTTTTTTAAAGCCTTAGACCTTTACAATGACAGTAAATCTCTGGAAGGTAAAGCAGCTTTATTGAATAACATTGGCGATGTATATCGAAAAATGTATAACTATAAAACCGCATTGACTTACACCAAACAAGCCGAGCAATTAGCCCTGCAATTGAAAGATTTTCAGCAGATCAGCAGTGCCCATAGGGATTTAGCTAAAACTTTTGAAATGACTGGGCATTTCGATAGTGCTTATTATTATAGCGAAAAGGCAAGATCAGCTTATGCTAAAAGTTTCAATATTGATACCGATAAAAAACTGAACTTATTACAAACGCTATTTGATGTAGAGCAAAAGAACAAGGAAATTTCTCGATTGGAGAAAGATCAATTCAATAATCGTGTTTTCATTTTTCTAATCGTATTGGTGGGATTGCTATTAGCTATTTCAGGGTATAGCGTCATGAGTAAACAGCGATTAAAAAGTAAGAATGAAAGCATCATTCACGAGAATATACGTGAAAATATTGAATTGGAGTTGAATAACAACCAGCTTCAGGAGACTAACCTAAAGGCACAACTGGAGCTTCAAAGTAAAGAATTGAGCAGTCATGTGCTGCTCATTATTCAGAAGAATCAGTTTCTGGAAGTTTTAAAGAACAAAGTCATATCGATAATTAAGGATGATAAACGTGATAGTAGAAGAGAATTGAAACACTTGATTGCTACCATTGATGAAAATACAAATCAAGATAAAAACTGGGAAGATTTTCGAGCAATCTATGAAAATGTGCACCATCAATTTTTTGACAAACTAATCGATTATGAAGAATCATTAACGGCCACTGATCTGAGGTTTTTAGCGCTACTGAAGATGAACTTGCAGGGAGCAGAGCTTGCTACCATGCTTGGGATCTCTCAGAATAGTTTAAGGACCGTTCGTTACCGGGTTAAGAAAAAATTAAAGCTTACTGAACAGGATAACCTTAGCCAGTTTATACAGCAATTTTAGCATAAAACAAAGACTTCACAATCTGATAACATAAGCTTAATGGCTTTAAAAATCGAATTAAATTACTGTTTATTAGTTAGTTATGTTTATGTGTAGTCGTATTGTTTACGCTTTTTTGAATTGTGTAGTCAGTTTGAAACTCTAAAAAATTTGAGGATGATTTTTAAGCCCTAATCTTTGGCCAAGAAAAAAAACAAAAATCAAAACAAACTCATTCTCAAAAGAAATCATGAAAAAATTATTACTCCCACTTATCTTACTTTTACTCCCATTTCTCGGGTTTGCACAAAGCTTGGTTACGGGAAGGATCATTGACGAAAACAAGCTTAGTTTACCTGGAGCAACGGTTAGGCTTACCGAATTAAACAGGGGAACTATATCTGACCAAAACGGTAATTACTCTTTAGTGGGCATACCCGAAGGAACTTATAGTTTGGTAGTTGTTTACATTGGTTATAGCCCATCAAAACAACAGATTACCATTAAAAAAGGCCAAAACTTAGCCATCGACATTACACTTGCGCTTTCTAAAGATAATGCATTAAAAACAGTAGTGGTAACAGGAAACAGTAGTGCCACATTGAAAGCACTTAATCAGCAAAAAAACTCAGATCGAATTGTTAATGTCATTTCTGCGGATCAGGTAGGTAGGTTTCCAGATCCCAATATCGGAGATGCCTTGAAACGGGTGCCAGGTATTTATGTGCAAATGGACCAAGGTGAAGCTTCATTGGTGAGCATTAGAGGAACAGACCCTTCTAAAAGCACAATTAGCATCAATGGATCTAATATCGCAGGTACTGGCGAAAATAGAGCTGTTGGCATCAGTGCAATACCAGCAGATATGGTACAATCTGTAGAGGTTACTAAAGCAATTACCCCAGATATGGATGGAGATGCAATTGGCGGTGTAGTTAACTTAATTACTAGAAAAGCCCCTTATGCAAAGCTATTATCGTTTACAGGCGGTTCTGGTTACAGCGATATCGTTCAGAAGCCAACTTACAATGGTAGTGTGGTTTATGGTAATCGGTTTTTGAAAGATAAAAAACTTGGTATAATGGCTTCAGGTTCGTTCTATCAGCAGTTTTTGGGTTCAGACGATCATCAAACAACATGGGAAGACGTTAAATGGGTTAACCAACAGACTTATTTTATGCCTAGGTTTTTAAACATGGTGCAGAATAACCTTGAGCGAATGCGCCAAAGTTATACAGTTGGTTTAGACTATAAATTCAATGCTAGAAACACCATAACTGTTACCGGTATTTATAACAAGTACAACGACTGGAGAACAATTTCCACTTTGAAGGTAGATGACCTTGGTGCAGAATATCCTAAAAATTGGCAACGTGCTGCAGGCTGGGAAGGAGTTGGTAAAAAAATTACAGATGCCAATAACGATTACATTGATGATGTGAGCAAACAACCATACTTGAATGTAAACAACGATCCTAAAAACCCTATTTATCAGCCAGAGTTAGAGAGGCATATCGAAGGAGGATTAAATAATCGTAATGCAAGTCAAACGATTCAGAAAATTATGAACGTAGGTATGGAAGGAGAACACTTGTTGGGTAAGGTAAAGTTGAACTGGAAGGGATCTTTTTTAAAGAACATCACCAACAAGCCTGATGTGATTGAACTTGAACTAGAAAGTGAGAATGAAAAGAGTGTTCACATGAACTATAATGATTCTAGATTCATCAAAGCTGACAATGGTTTCGAAGTTGAAAATATCTTAAAGAACCTTGTAGGTAAACCTTCTAACAGGACTGATTCTGCCGACACTTGGTACATGGATAACTTTACAGGAACTGATAAAAGAGCAAGCACCAAACAGTACTTGGCTCAGGTAGATCTTAGTATACCTCTTAAAACTGGAAAGTTTAGCAATACCTTAAAGTTTGGCGGAAAATTTCGTGGGCTAAATCTTAGCAATGAAACTACAAAACGTGTGCGTTGGACACCACAGATAGATCCAGCTTTACTAGGACAGTATAATGCAGAGCTAGCTGCCGGACGTAAACCAAAGCTAGCTGATTATATAGGATGGGCACCTTTTTGGTCTGGATTTGCTAACAACTCTACTAATATCAGTAAAACCTTAAATATCAATTCAGACTACAACGTAGGAAATGCCGGATCATCAGCTTGGATCTCAAACTTGAACAAAAGTTATACTGGAGATACGCAAGATTTTATGCTAAATAGGGTATATCAAGATGTATTGGGTAATAACTATACTGGTGACGAAAGTGTGACTGCGGGATACATCATGAGTACGCAAAATATTGGAGAAAAGTTATCACTGATATTTGGAGGGCGTGTAGAAAGAAGTGTTGTTAAATATGAAGGTTACAACTATAACGTGAGAGCTGATTTTATCCCGGCCAAGCAATTAACAAAGTCTGATTTCTTGAACTTTATGCCAGCATTTTTGGCCAAATACACACCGAATAAAGATTTTGTATATCGCTTTGCCTTTACTAGAACAATTTCAAGACCTGACTATAAGGATATCTCTCCGTACATCAACGTAAACGTTAAAGACAAATTGATTAAACAAGGAAATTCAGCTATTCAGCCAACACTTTCTAACAACCTCGATTTATTAGGCGAGTTTTACACGGGTAATACAGGGTTGATCTCTGCTGGTGTTTATTTGAAAAACATTAAAAACTATAGAATACTCTCTAGAGATTTGGTACCATTTAACCAGGTGGAAAGTGTAGTAGAATCGCCTGAATCTTTACTTGCCCAAGGTGCAAACCCTACAACAGTAGCTTCTTATAAAACTGATTACGATAAATTGAAAGCTGCAAATGGAAACCTAGAGCGTACCATGCCTGGAAATGGCGGTACCGCAAATATTTTAGGGGCAGAATTTTCTTTCCAAAGGGGTTTAACTTTTTTACCAGGATTGCTTCGTAATCTGACCATTTATTCTAATTATACGCACAATTTTATTTTCGTAAAAAAAGGTGACCCAAAACTTCCTGGAACAGCGAAAGATATCCTGAATTTATCTCTGGCTTATGAAGTGAAACGTTTTAATGCCCGGTTATCTTACAACAACACCTCTTCGTTTATTACTATTTTGGGTACTACAAACAAAGGTGATGTGTACTACGATAAGGCAAACTACCTAGATGCAAATGTTAACTTTTTCATCACACCTAGGTTATCCATTTATGGTTCTGCTAACAACTTGCTAAACCAAGATCAAAGACGCTACCAGTATCAAGAAGAATATACTTATTCGTCTCTCTATACGGGAGCAACGGCAACGTTAGGCCTAAAATTAAATGTCTATTAAAATAACAAAGGCTGGCTAACACCAGCCTCTGTTTAGATTATGAATAGGAAAATCTTCATCTCACTCATCGCCTTTATCATCTGTATGGTTTTTTCATCGGGCATTTTGCTCCAAAAATCAGACATTGGTGCTACTGCTGCAATTGCTTATTTTGATCATCAGTCTAAAGAGTTCAGTATAGCTACTGATTCTTTGGTTGAAACGATCAAAAGAATTGATAAGGATTCGATAAGCGTGATTGAAGCTAGAACTGCATTGTTGAAATGTAGGTTACGCTACAAACAGTTATCCTTTTTTACTTCTTATTTTTTTCCTAGTGAAACGGCCATGTATAACGCAGCGCCAAAATACGAGGTTGAAGAACCAGAGCTAGAATTGGTCGAACCTATGGGGCTTCAACAGATTGAAACCTTGCTATATGAAAAAAACGTAAGAGAACAGCGAGAAGAACTGATCATGCAAGCTCAAGCCTTAAAAACTTCTGTTGCTGATCTTAGAACGTTATTATATGGTTTTCATGCTAGCGATGAACAGGTTTTAGAGAGCGTAAGGATAGAGTTGATCAGAATTATCTCCCTTTACATTTCAGGATATGATGCACCCCTGCTTAAAAGTGGAATTGCTGAAGCCCAACAAAGTATGCAAAGCATGGAGGTGGTGTTAGCACCATACCTCAACGATAATAAAGAAGATGGATTATTATTAGCCAAAACATTATCAAGTGGCATCAAATACCTCAATAATAACACGGCTTTTGATGATTTTGATAGAATGCACTACTTGGTTAATTATGCATTGCCTTTACAACAACAGTTGGAATTGTTCATTAATAAAATTGGCTTGGAGTTAAATACCACAGCTTACCTTAATTATAATGCTGAACATATTTTTAGCGCTGACTTTCTAAAAAACTTTGATTCCATACCTCCACAGAAGAGAAAAGAGCTTGCTCAGCTAGGTAAAAAACTGTTTTTTGATTCTCGACTTTCAGGAAATGGAATGGTTAGCTGTTCATCTTGCCACCAAGCAGAAAACTACTTCTCTGATGGAAAGAAAACCAGTGCGTCTCTTGATCCAACTCATTTGCTGAAAAGAAATACGCCATCATTACATTATGTAAGTTACCAACATAGCCAGTTTTGGGATGGTAGAGCCAAAACAATGACCGAACAAATCAAGGGAGTGCTCTTTAACCCATTAGAAATGGGAGGTAACCAATCTGATGTGGTAAGGTATGTGATTAGCAATGTCGAGTATCGTTCAAAACTTGATAGCTTATTCTCTGGCAGGTACAACAGCAACGAGGATATGAATCATATCGCCTTAGCATTTTCTGCATACTTAAGTACATTAAATCCAATGAATTCTCCTTTCGATCAATATTTAGCTGGAGACAAAAAGGCAATGAATACTACCCAAATTAAAGGATTTAATCTTTTTATGGGCAAGGCACAATGTGGAAGCTGTCATTTTGCACCTTTATTCAATTCACTGGTGCCTCCGTTTTACGACAGGTCAGAACTTGAGGTACTAGGCACGCCGAAAACTGAAGATTTTACTAAACCAGAAAAAGACACTGATATGGGACGTTTTGACCTTTATAAAATCAAGTATTACAAACAAGCCTTTAAAACTCCAACTGTAAGGAATGCTGAAAAAACTGCACCATATATGCATAATGGAGCCTTTAGTACGCTAGAAAGTGTAATAGACTTTTACAATAAAGGTGGAGCAAATGGGGTTGGATTGGTTACACCAGACCAAACATTGGCATCAAAACCTTTGAACCTTACAAAACCAGAAATCAATGCCATTATTCAATTTATAAACTCATTAACAGATCAAACAAAATAAAAAATCATTAAACAATGAAAATAACTAAATTATTATCCCTTCTGCTGATGGCTGCTCCGACGATGCTTTTTGCTCAGGTAGATACCGTTAAAAAAACAGCTCCTAAAGTAAAAGCAATAAGTCCTTTCCAGGCCGAACTCATTAGAGGCCCGTACCTGCAAATGGCAACTCCCAGCAGTATGACCATCAGATGGAGAACAAATGTGCTAGATAGGAGTAAAGTGGTTTATGGCTCAGCACCAAACCAACTTGAAATGCAAGCAACGGACTCAACACTTACCTCAGAGCATATTGTAACGTTAAACGGGCTAAAGCCCCTTACAAAATACTATTATGCAATAGGTAACCTAAGCAATAATCCCATCGTAGGCGATACGAGTAACTATTTTTATACGCTTCCAGAAAAAGGGGATGAAACCCTGATTAGGGTAGCTGGTTTTGGAGATTGTGGAAATAACTCTATCAACCAAAGAAAAGTGAGGGATGAGGTAGTGAAATATTTGGGGAACAATTACCTGAACGCTTGGATTTTAATGGGAGATAATGCTTATTCTGATGGTACAGATGCAGAATTTCAAGCTAAGTTTTTTAATAATTACCAAGGAACTTTATTGAATAAATATCCATTGTTTCCAGTTCCAGGCAATCATGACTATCATGATTATCAATCTGCCTCGGTAACAGATCAGTTTAAGATTGCCTATTTTCAGAACTTCTCCGTTCCCACCAAAGGAGAGGCAGGAGGAACAGCATCTAATACTAAATCTTACTATTCATACGATATTGGAAATGTCCATTTCTTAGCGCTAGATTCTTACGGTCCGGATAATACAGGGAAGCACATTTACGACCAGATGGGCGAACAGGCAGAATGGGTTAAAAAAGACCTACAGGCAAATACCAATAAACAATGGGTAGTGGCATATTGGCACCATCCTCCATATACCATGGGTTCTCATAACTCTGATACCGAAAGTCTGTTGGTGAAAATTAGAGAAAATTTTATTAAGATATTAGAAGACCGCGGCGTTGACTTGATTCTCTGTGGACACAGTCACGTTTATGAACGCTCTAAGTTAATGAAAGGTTATTATGGTAAGGAAGCTGATTTTGATGCAACAAAGTATAACTTGAGTAGCTCTACGGCATTATATGATGGTAGTAAAAATTCTGCGCCTTATTTGAAAAGTAAAACTAATACAAATGGTACCGTTTACGTGGTGAGTGGTTCGGCAGGAGCACAGGGAGGACATAAAGAAACCTGGCCACATGATGCCATGTACTATTCTAATAATGAAGTGGGTGGTGCAGTGATGCTAGAAATTAAAGGCAATCAGCTAGATTTGAAATGGATCCAATCTGATGGTAAGATTGGCGATCATTTTACCATGATGAAAGATGTAGGTAAAGCAGATGAAAAGATTTTGAAACAAGATAAAAAACTAAAGTAACAAGCTAACTACTGGATACCTTTTTAGGTATCCAGTTTAAAAATCATTATGAATAATATTTTACGCATCATTTTATCGGCTGTTATTCTCTTTGCTGCTGGTTGTAACCAAGATACTGTTGATAACATTAAACCTTTGTATGTTACTGATCCTGTTCAGTTTGATACAGATGACCCTGCAATATGGGTTAACCATGCTGACCCTTCAAAATCACTGATTATAGGGACAGATAAGGATCAAAATGGGGGCTTATATGTTTTTGATTTAAAAGGAAAAATCATCAAAGAAAAAACTGTTACTGGCCTAAAAAGACCCGATAATGTAGATATCGCTTATGGTATGCTGTTAAATGGAAAGAAAGTTGACATCGCGGTTGTTACCGAAAGGATGACACATAAACTAAGGATTTATTCGTTGCCGGATATGAAGGCTGTTGACAATGGGGGAATTGCTGTATATGATGGCGAAAAAGGAACTATGTTTAGAGATCTAATGGGTATTGCAATGTATACTACAAAAGATGGAGAAATTTATGCTATTCCTGGCAGAAAGACTGGGCCAAAAGATGGCACCTACCTTTGGCAATATCTTTTGAAGGATAATGGGAAGGGCCAGATTGCAGCAGTGTTAGTAAGGAAATTTGGCAGTTATAGTGGCAAAAAAGAGATTGAATCCATCGCTGTAGACAATGAATTAGGTTATGTTTATTATTCTGATGAACAGTATGGTGTGCGCAAATACCATGCAGATCCTGCAAAAGGAAATAAAGAAATCGCAGTGTTTGCAAAGGAAGGATATACTGAGGACCATGAAGGCATCAGCATTTATAAAACATCTGAAAGCGAAGGTTATATTTTAGTTTCTGATCAAAGCGCTAACCAGTTTAAAGTGTATAGTAGAGAGAATCCAAACAAGTTAATCAGTACAGTAAAAGTATCTACTAATCAAAGCGATGGCTCTGATATTTATTCTGGTGCATTGAATAATGACTTTAAGCATGGCATATTTGTGGCCATGAGTGATGATAGAACTTTTCAACTCTACAGATGGGAGGATATTGCAGCTAAGAAATTAAAAGTCAATTAAGGTTAATTTAATCCTTCACAATTTCGAAAACAAGCTACTTCAGTCATCTAGCGCAAGCGTCCCGCTTGTGATTGAGATAAATAATTGTTCAGCATATTAAAGTATGCTGACTTTTTGTTTTAAGCTTATTGAGTTAATTATTGTATTTTGGTTTTATAGGTTAGGCACAAGCGGGACGCTTGCGCCAGAGGGGGTTGATGTGGTTTATAGGAATGAAAACTTTGTTGCTTACACAGTTAGTTATAATTAGATTATTCTAAATTTTCATCCTCTAATGCGTCACGTTTATTCATCTCATATACTTTCCTCTTAATTTCTCTAATCATCTTATCGGTTTCTTTCTGTTCTTTTGTCTTTTTTGGGTGTAGAATAGGTTCTATTTCTGCTCGAAGATATGCTTCACTAATTCCTGCATCCTTTGCGAATTCCTTGACTAACAAGCTTTCATTAGTGGCACTAATATTAATAAAAACCATTCGAATTGCAATAATTGCCATAAAAATGAATAATGGTATCATTCTGACACTACTTATTGCACTAAATGTTTGGAAAATGGAAATTAGGCAAAATATTATAGAATATATTCTTGTAAACCAAACCGCATATTTCCTTTCTGGTAATAATCTGGTTATTCTTCGAATGAAAAATATTGAAATATAAGCTATTAGGTCACATAGCAATATAACAGTTATTATTCCAACAATTATTAACAAAGAATAAAACAAGAAGTTACTCATTGAGGTGTTATAACCATCTATATTATTTAATAACCAAAAACTAAGTTTTATTTGACCATAAAATTCTAGGGTTATAAATAACAGCATAGTAATCGAAAAATATAAATTTCTCATCATCTTGCGTTTTGGCAGTACCTTGTTGGATTGTTTATTAAGTATAAATTAATTTCTAATTGTCTTTTGACCAAAATTTCCACCAAGGTAATTTTGATTTTGGTTCTTGGGCGATTGTCTGAGGTTTATTTTCTATCTGGAATTTAATAGGTTTTGAAGTTGAATCGGTTTCTGTACTAAAGATGAGTTCGTGCTTGGTGATATCACTTTCTTTTACTATTTGTTTTGCCATTTCATTGTCTGGAAGGATTTCTTTAAGTTGAAATACGCATTCAGTTTTTTTATTTTGAGAAAATCCTTCAAAATTTTCTTTAATAAAACTGAGGACATAAGGTGTGTGATGGTCGTGCATAGCTAAATAGCCCAAAAATGATAAGGCACATCCACTTTCGAGTTCATCTTGGCTATAAACCTTACTTGCAGTATAGTGGAGGTTTTCGCTGTTAAATAATTTGCCAACTGATATGCATAATTGTGAAGACATTGGTAAGTGGTCTTCATTGCTTGATAAAAAACTTTGACAATAAATGAATATATCTGTAACTTGATTTAGGTTTTCATTTTTAAATCGTTCACGAAGGTTATTTATTATTCGTTTTAAGTTTGACTCATCTTTATCTTCTTCAATCATTTTAGCTGCATTCAGAATTTCATTATATAAATCCTTGTTTACATTTTGAATTGAATTTTTATGTTGCTGTTCTAAAATTCCTAAAAACTGGTCTAAAGGACTTTTCTTATCTCCTTCCATCTTTCTATCTCTTGTTTAATAGTTGATTACAAACATTTTTTTGATTCTACTTGTTCCATTAGCTAAATGTATATAAATCATTGGAATAATTTAAATGATATATAACTTTGTTATATGAAGACTTATCCTAACTACACCTTGCAGGAGAAAATAAACATTCTTAAAGAATGTCCAATAGAAAATGCACCAGAAGCATTTGCACCAGTAGAGCCAGAAACATTATTCTAGTGATTGAAAAGTGATTATTTTCAATGTTTTTGGGGACAAAACGGGGACAAATACAAATATTTTTGTCTTTTTTACTCAAATGAATATACGTTTAAAGTGCTTTAAATGAGGATTCTGATTATAAGGAAGGTGATTATAATATAATATTTTTTATATTTTCCATAAAAAGTGTTTCCAAAATTGGATGCAAATATGTAACATTGCACTCGCAAAACCTAATCGGTTTTCGGCGCCTATAGCTCAGTTGGTTAGAGTAGAAGACTCATAATCTTTTGGTCCCTGGTTCGAGCCCAGGTGGGCGCAC
>SEDG01000429.1 GCA_004295885.1 Pedobacter sp.
ATTGTTTTTGGCAAGCTATAAAATGAAGGATTAGCAGGGCAAATAATTCCTCCAGCTTCTGTAACTGTCTTTAGATTATTAATGTGGATTAAACTAAAAGGTGTGTCTCGAACGACCGCAATTAGCTTTCGACGTTCCTTTAAAATTACATCCGCAGCACGAGAAATTAAATCGTTTGAAATGCCCTGGGCTATACGACCTAATGTTCCCATAGAGCAAGGAATGATGATCATTGTATCATACTTGGCAGAACCTGATGCAAATGGCGCATTAAAGTCCATTTTATGATAAAAAGTAAATGGATAATTATCATATTCTTCATTTCCCAATTCAAAACGCCATACTTCTTTAGCATTATCAGACATTACAACTCCAACTTTTTCTATTTGCGAAGATAGTTTTAACAAATTATCTAATAATAGCTTTGCGTACACAGAACCGCTAGCACCTGTAATGGCAACAATGATTTTTTTCTTTTTGACCATAATCTAAGCAAATATACGAAGTGGTATTGATTTTGGACTTTATTGTAAAAGAGTAAATATGTAAGTAATAACGTTTTTTGCAGTTTTAAAATTGAAGGAATAAAAAAAGGGCCTGAAACAAGTTTCAGACCCTACATCTACCTATGAAAAACATACCCCCGAAAGGGTAAGCTCAAATGTAACTAATTTTATAAATAAAAGAAAGTTTAAACACTCTTTTTTTTATTATAGTTTAAATGTGACGCAAGACATCTTTTTTAAAAAGCAAAAAATGGGTCATGACGCATTTAAAACAAATATTTAGTACTTAAAAAGTTTGAGCTATTGCTGTCAATAATTTCATTTAATAAGTGTTTATTATTTTCGTTTAGTTTCGTGGCCACTAAAGACCTAATAGAAAACGAACGCAAAGCGTCAACAACCGAAAGTGTACCTTCGGCACTGTCTTTTCTACCCGTAAAAGGGAAAACATCTGGTCCGCGTTGGCATTGGCAATTGATGTTTACTCTACTTACTTGGTTAACCAATGGGTCAATTAAAGCAGCTACTTCTTGCTCATCGTTACTAAAAATACTTACTTGCTGACCGTGAGTAGAATCAATTAGGTATTGGATAGTTTCTTCCAAATCATCAAAAGGCACAACTGGTACAACTGGACCAAATTGTTCTTCTGCATATAATTTCATTTGGGCATTAACAGGATAAACAACAGCTGGAAAAACAAATGATTCATTTGTAGCTCCACCATTTTCATTCATCACTTTTGCTCCTTTTGAAATTGCATCGTCAATAACTTCTTTCAAATAAGCAGGTTTATGAGGTTCTGGCAGTGGTGTTAAAGAAACGCCATCAACCCAAGGCATACCAAATTTCAACTTGTTAACAGACTCTGAAAGTAGTTTCAAAAACTCATCAGCCAAGCTACGGTGAACAAAAATAATCTTCAATGCAGTACACCTTTGTCCATTAAATGAAAGCGAACCAAGTACCGTTTCTTGAACAGCTAACTTTAAATCAGCCTTTGCCGTAATGATAGCGGCATTTTTAGCATCCAAACCTAAAATAGCACGTAAACGATTTACTTTAGGGTGCATCTTTTTCAATTCGTTAGCTACTTTACTAGACCCAATCAATGTTAAAACATTAATTTTTCCAGACTCCATTAATCCGGGAATGATTTTATTTCCTCTTCCGTAAATCGTGTTAACCACACCTTTAGGGAAACAATTTTTAAAGGCTTCTAGTAAAGGATAAAATAGTAATGTTCCATGTTTAGGTGGTTTGAATAAAATGGTATTTCCCATTATCAACGCTGGAATTAACGTTGTAAAAGTTTCATTTAATGGATAGTTAAACGGACCCATACATAAAACCACACCCAAAGGCGAACGGCGAATTTGAGCCACAATCCCTTGTTCCATTGTGAAACCAGATGACTGACGGTCTAAATCTTTTAAAGCGTCAATTGTAGCTTGAATATATTCAATTGTACGGTCAAACTCCTTAGTAGAATCGGCAAATGTCTTACCAATTTCCCACATGATCAACTTAACCACTTCTTGTTTCTTTTCGATAATAGCGTGTGTAAATCGCTCCACACATTCTATTCTTTGCGCAACGCCCATTGTTGGCCATTCGCCCCTACCATTATTATATGCTGCTACTGCTGCATCAAGTGAAGCTGTTGCTTCTGCTGCGTCACAGAGTGGATAAGTTCCAATAACCTTTCGCACTAAACCTTTTTCAGTTTTGATACAAATTGGCGATAATACAGTGTGAACATCACCAGTCCAAGGTAACATTTCTCCATTGGATAAATATTCGCGTTGGTTAACTTCTGCTGCCAATTTAAAGGCAGTAGGAATTTGCTCTTCTGTTAAAAAGAGTGAATCCAATTCTTCTTGAAAGTTCATAATTTATAGCGTAATCTTTTTATATTTTGGAACTAATAACTTCATGACACACCATGCAATTAAATAGGCAACGGCACAAAAGGCGAACATTATGGTATAGCCAACTGTCATGTTAGATTGAACCAAAGGTTTTTGAATTTCTAGCAATTGTGTAAATAGATTCGCATCGATAGCTTTTAATTTATCAGCTACTTCCACTGGCAACTTGCTTAAAGCCATGATATTCAAGTTAAC
>SEDG01000430.1 GCA_004295885.1 Pedobacter sp.
CCTTCAAGACAAGAACCAAAAGATCGTTTACAACATTATAACGAATTCCTAGATCCGCTTCCAGCAGAACAGTTGAACAAACAAGCTGCTCGTTGTATGGATTGTGGCGTTCCATTTTGCCAATCGGGTTGCCCACTAGGTAATGTGATACCTGAATTTAATGATGCAGTTTATAAAGGAGAATGGTTAAACGCTACCGAAATATTATTAAGCACAAACAATTTTCC
This sequence comes from Pedobacter sp., assembly GCA_004295885.1. Lineage (GTDB taxonomy): Bacteria > Bacteroidota > Bacteroidia > Sphingobacteriales > Sphingobacteriaceae > Pedobacter. Next base: position 228 of record SEDG01000430.1, read on the forward strand.
AGAATTTACAGGTAGAATTTGTCCTGCACCTTGCGAAAGTGCTTGTGTGTTAGGCATCAACAAGTCTCCGGTATCCATTGAAGAAATTGAGAAACACATTATAGAAATTGCTTTTGAAAAAGGTTTTATCAAAGCAAATGCACCATTAATTAGAACAGGTAAAAAGGTGGCTGTAATTGGCTCTGGTCCAGCAGGATTGGCAGCAGCAGCGCAGTTGAATAAAGCTGGTCACGAAGTGGTTGTTTTTGAACGTGATGATGTTCCAGGCGGTTTATTAAGATACGGCATTCCAGATTTTAAACTACAAAAAGACGTAGTAGAAAGAAGGATTAGCTTAATGCAAGAAGAAGGCATTGTATTTAACTGCAATGCGAATGTGGGTGAAAATGTGGAGTTAAGCACTTTGTTAAGAGATTACCAAGCTTTAGTACTGGCAGGTGGTTCTACCATTCCGCGTGACTTAAATTTGCCTGGAAGAGAATTAGAAGGTATTTATCCAGCGATGGATTTCTTAAAACAACAAAACAAAAGAGTAGGTGGCAGACCAATTGTAGGAAAAGAGTTAACAGCAACTGGTAAAAACGTAATAGTAATTGGTGGTGGCGATACAGGTTCAGATTGTATCGGTACTTCAAACCGTCAAGGTGCAAAATCGGTTACGCAGTTTGAGATCATGCCAATGCCGCCACAATCTAGAACAGAGCATATGCCTTGGCCACAATATCCGATGTTGTTAAAAGTAACTTCCTCACACGAGGAAGGCGCACATAGAAATTGGGCAGTTAACACACAAAAGTTCAATGCTGATGAAAATGGCAATTTGAAATCGTTAAGTGTAATTGAAGTGCAATGGGAAATTGATGCCAATGGGCGTGCTTTAGGTTTCAAAGAAGTTCCAGGAACAGAAAAAGAATATCCTTGTGAGCTGGTTTTATTAGCGATGGGTTTTTTGCATCCTCAAAAAGAAGGATTGATAGAAAAACTAGGTGTAGAATTAGATGTACGTGGAAATGTAAAAGCTATTGAAGGAGAGTTTCAAACTAACATCCCTAAAGTTTTTGCTGCAGGCGATATGAGAAGAGGTCAGTCGTTAGTTGTATGGGCAATTTCTGAGGGAAGGGAAACCGCTAGAAAAGTAGATGAATACTTAATGGGTTACAGCAAATTGCCATCTAAAGATGCGGTTGCTTACGCATAAAAAAGGAAATCTACTAGCAGATTTCTCCCAAGGTCGAAATGACGATAAAATTAAAGCCACAGATTCGCAGATTTAGCTCTGAAGGTCTGTGGCTTTTTTGATTTTATTAATTAGTTTAGATACATGAAAAACTATCAAAAGGAAATTATTTGGGCCGTTGCTTTATTTGTAATTTCTACTTTACTTACATTTTATATGGGGATTGGCTTTGGTAGTCACAGTTTTGATATTAACTTTTATGATACCAATTTATTAGTGGATAGTAATCTATTCTTTCCCATATTTTTATGTTAATTTTTTATCCAGTTTATTTGGTAAGAATTTTAATGGGAAGACTAGAAAATCTAATTGTAAACTGCATATTTTTAATCCTAAACTTTTTATTAACAGTTGTTATGGTTTTTGCCACCATATTCCAATATAAATTCTCAGGCGAAACCATCTATCCACCACTTTCAGCTGTTCCCAGTGTAGCTAGTAACAATGGGCTGGGAATCTTCTTTTATATTTCAATTGCCATTTCGTTATTATTAATTGCATTAGAAATTTTTATTGCACGTAAAAGTTTAGCGAAAAGCAGATTAATAGCCACAGATTGGCAGATTTAGTTCTGAAGGTCCGTGGATTTTTTGTGTAAAAGAGTCATTTCGAGCGAGCGCACTTGTCCCGACTTCTTCGGGAGGGACGAGAAATCTACTAGCAGATTTCTCCTAACATCGAAATGACGATAAAATTAAAGCCACAGATTCGCAGATTTTAAGTCTGAAGGTCTGTGGATTTTTTTTGTGAGGTTTCCTTGCGAGTGGTCAAAGGATTACCATATAGTAACATCGGAAACATCGGTTTCATAATCCAGTTTGTCATCCTGAGCGTAGTCGAAGGCTTCTAATATCGTCCTAGAGATTCTTCCTTCGTCTGAATGACAAAAAATAAGTCTTAATTGAACGCTACAAAAAGTTATCCTTGCTAATTTCCCAAGTCCATGGTTTTTTAAAGGTAGCGAAGGTTTTAAAACTAGTGAAGATAAGTGTCTCTTCGTCAATCAAACTATTCCCTTCTTGGTCTGCCAAGTTTCCTGAAATCAATCTCATTCTTCTTGCCACGAAATTATATTGCCTGTTGGTCATCTCTCCCGATATGGCATTGTAATAGATGTTATTTGCGTTAATGAGGTTCCAATCCCTGTTTTGATACATAAGCTCTGCTTTCAATAATTGGCAAGTTGTATTCATAAATAATAGCCAAATCTGCTATTTTATCATTGTTTAAATCGCCAGTAGCGGTGTCGATAGCTTTCCATCTCGAAGGAATAAGTCCTTCAATATCTTTTCCTTGTTTATTTAGCTGGGGATAAGAGAATGTCTGCGATTTGGCTAATTGCGCACAAAAGACTAAGATAACGAACAGGTATTTCATTATGCATTAAACGATAAAGAATACTTTTTGTTATGGAGAGGGAAAACTAAATTATTTGACAACTGAATACCAAAACAGGTTTTAGTTTACTAAATTTAACTGCTAACTTGCTCGCATCGCCGGTTTAAAAGCCGGTCTAACCAAATATAAGAAATGAATATAGAATTCAATAAGAACGAAGATATAAACAAACAGCTGGTTTATGACCTTAAAACCAAGTTGAGCAAGATATTTAAGGGTGGGGGAGAAAAGAATGCATCCAAACAAAAAGAAAAGGGCAAGCTGTTAGC
>SEDG01000431.1 GCA_004295885.1 Pedobacter sp.
TTTCAAATGGACGTACCTATTTATACTCTGCAGCAAGTAATGCAAACATTGAGCTGATGGAGTATTTGATTAGCAAAGGCGCTAAAACCAGTTTGAAAGATAATTTTGGTTACACCGTTTTTTCTTATGCAGCAGCCATCGGGCAAACTAACACCAAAGTGTATGATATCTGCATAAGAGAAGGTGCTGATGTGGTGAATGAAAAAGTTGGTGGTGCTAACGCACTATTATTGCTAGCACCACATGATAAAGATTTTTCATTAATTAGTTATTTCATCAATAAAGGTGTTGATGTTAAAAGCACCGATTCTTTGGGTAAAACTGCTTTTGATTATGCTGTAAAAGGTGGTCATGTCGAGGTTTTAAAGGCGTTAATTGCCAAAGGAGTTAAGTTTGATAGAGATGCAATTCTTGCAGCAAGTATTGGTACTTATGGAAGTGATGGTGCTAGTCTCGAGCTTTATAAGTATTTGATAAGCCTCAACCTAAATCCTAATGTAATAGCTACTTCTGGCGAAAATGTTTTGCATTACGTGGTAAGAAAGCCAAACCAAGTGGATGTTATCAATTTTTTTATAGAAAAAGGAGTTGATGTAAATAAGCCAAACAATGAGGGTATAACACCGTTAATGTATGCAGCAAGTACAAATAATGATATAGCAACCTTAACAAGGTTGATAGGTTTAGCTAGAAATATTAACCAAATTGATAAAAAAGGGACAAGCGCATTGGCTTACGCGGTGCGTAGGAATACTCCTGAAATAGTTAAATTACTAATAGAAAACGGCGCCGATATTAACACTGTAGATGCCGAGGGATATAATTTAGCATATTATCTCATCCCAACTTTTGCACAAAATCCAAAAGCTTTTGACGCCAAGCTAAAACTGCTAGAAGACAAAGGTTTTGATATCGCGGCAACTCAAAAAAATGGCAGTTCTCTTTATCATTTAATATTGGTTAAAAATGGACTAACTTTATTGAAACGGTTAGAGGGTTACAAAGTAGATGTTAATGCCAAAAATAAAGAAGGTCTAACTGCGTTACATAAAGCCGCAATGGTAGCAGAAGATGTTACGGTGCTAAAGTATCTTGTTTCCATTGGTGCTAAAAAAGATTTAACCACTGCTTTTAAAGAAACAGCCTATAATTTGGCTCGCGAAAATGAATTTTTAACTAAACAGCATATATCCATAGATTTTTTAAAATAATATAATGAATAACTTCACTAGAACACTTTTGGCAATCGCCCTTATTTTTTCCGTTCCTTTTACTTCACTAGCTCAAAAATCTGGCGTTACAAAATATAAATGTATGGTTCAGATGACAAATTATGTTGGCGAAGATGCTTATGTTGTTGTTTCATTGATTAATCCAAAAGGATTGTACGAGAAGACTTTATATGTTATGGGTCCTGATAAAAAATGGTATAAAGACCTTAAAGAATGGAACAAGTTTAACATTAAAAAACCTACAAAAAATATCAGTGCAATTACTGGGGCATCTGTAGCAGGCGGCGACCGTAGTGTTACCACTTTTGAAATAGAAGATTCTAAATTAAACGCTGGTTATAAATTACGTTTTGAAACAGCAGTAGAGGATAAGGAATATTACGCTAAAGACATTGAAGTTCCATTAACTACGGAAGGTGTTTCGAGTAAAACAGAAGGAACAAACTATATCCGCTACGTAAGGTTTAGCCAAAACTAAGATACATCTATCTATATGACCATTTCAGTATGGAGATATAGCCATTTGGTTTTGGCAATATCTTCTTTTCTACTCATCGCTCTCGCATCTATTACCGGTATTATACTGGCGTTTGAGCCTGTTTCCCTTAAAACGCTTCCTTACAAAGTCGATAATTTTAATCAAATTACACTTGCAGAAACACTGCCTGTGCTTAAAAAAAACTTCGAAGAAATTACTGATTTAACGGTAGACCATAATCAATTTGTAGTTGTAAAAGGAATTAATACCAAAGGCGATGATGTAACTGTTTATGTAGACCCTAGCACTGGCAAAACACTTGGAGTTCCAGAAAAACAAAGTGAGTTTTTTCAATGGGTAACATCATTTCATAGGTCGTTGTTTTTGAATGAATTAGGAAGGTTTTTTGTAGGCCTAACCGCGTTTTTATTATTGCTAATCACAGTTTCTGGAATTGCGTTAATTATTCAAAGGCAAAGAGGAATTAAACGTTTTTTTACCAAAATTATAAGAGAGAATTTCTTTCAATACTACCACGTTACGCTCGGGCGGATATTATTAATTCCAATTTTAATCATCACCATTAGTGGAACTTACTTATCCTTAGTTCGTTTTAAAATAATCCCAGAACATAAGGTTTCTTCAAAAGTAGATTTGGATTCCATCAAATCAGACCCAAAAAAGAAATTGACAGATTTTGCTGTTTTTAAGAACACTAGTTTAGCAGAAGTTAATCAAATTGAATTTCCATTTTCTGAAGATGTAGAAGATTATTACACGATAAAATTAAAAGATAGAGAATTAACGGTTAATCAGATAACTGGAGATATATTAACTGAAGCATTATATCCAACTACTGTTTTGCTAACGGAGTTGAGTTTAGATTTACATACAGGCCGTACCAATAT
>SEDG01000044.1 GCA_004295885.1 Pedobacter sp.
TCCCATTTTCAGTAAAAAACTGGACGAATTGAGTAGTTCTTTGTCCAACCCCAAAACAACCAGAGCATTTTATTTAAGTCATAGAAATAATCCATCGTTAATTACGAAGTTTTACACGAATGGAGGATTAGATACTTTAACCCGCTATATCGAAAGAAGCAAAGCCGATGGTTTTAATCCAGAAGTATTTAAACTGAACGAATTAAAGCAGTTGATAGCAATATTAGATGCAAACAAATTTAAAAGCATTGATGAAGTTTATCCGCTTATAGCTGAATTAGAAATTAAAACTGCCGATGCGTTATTAAGGTATACAAGTTTCATTAAATACGGAATCATAAATCCACGCAAAATATACAATCGATATTACATTAATGTTCATCGCCCTGATAGTTTGAGGATGGACTCGCTTTTAAATACAACCGATATCGTTGCTTCTTTAAAAAATGCTCAGCCAAGCTCTAAGAGTTATTTAGACTTGAAAGCGATGCTTGCCTTTTATCGCGATAGCATTGGAAATGAAAAGGACCAAGCCATTAAGACCATAAAGATAAACATGGAGCGTTTACGCTGGCAGTTGCCCGTTAAAACTGACGAGGTTGTTGCGGTAAATATTCCAGATTTTTCATTGACATGGTTTAATAAACAAGATACGCTGGCGCATATGAACGTATGCGTTGGCGGCAAGAGAGAGGCAACTTATGCAGAGAAAATGAAGCTCTTTTTAAAGTCTGGTAATTTAGATGATAAGCCAAAAAATCACGAGACCCCACAGTTAGTTAGTGTTTTTAATGCTATACAAGTAAATCCTATTTGGAATATTCCTGTAAGTATTGCACAAAGTGAAATCTATTGGATGGCAAGAAAAGACCCTTACTATTTATCTAATAGCAACATCAAAGTTTATTACAAAGGAAAACAGGTTTACGATCCAGATACCATTCAATGGAATAAGTATGCTAGGGAAAAGTTGCCTTTTACCTTCAAGCAAGGTTCTGGCGAGGGAAATGCATTAGGGAAATTCAAATTTATATTTGAGAATAGTTCGAGCATCTATCTTCATGATACAAATAATAAATATGGGTTCAAGTTGGCAAATAGAGCGATTAGCCACGGTTGCGTGCGTATTGAAAATCCTTTAAAGTTTGCTGAATTGATGGTTAAGGACAAGTATCAGTATGACGAATTGCGTATGGAAGTTAATTTGCCTCCCATCGATACCAACAGGAATAAGAGATATCAAAAAATATTAGCTAAATCTAAAAATTATTCTAAAACTATCGCTCAAAAACTGTTCTTACTGGGCGCATTCTTGTTACTAATCACGCAATCTTGTAAAAAAAGCCATTCAGATATTGGCGCTGTAGTTTTTAAAGAAACAAGAAATAAAATCTTCAAAGACATTGAAACGGAAACTTTCGTAGAGAAATTCAAATCCACTTTTGAGAAACAAGAGAGTAAATACAGAAACCCTAAATTTCTAAGGGCACTTTACGAAGCAAATGATTTTGAACCAGTGTTGTTAATGAAAAATTTATCCAAAGATAAATTGAAAGAGGCAATCGCAGTTCTTAATAATTCCGCTACACACGGTTTGGAGCCAGCTATATTTAAAACAAATGAGTTAAATGAGCTGATGGAAAAAACCTATAACAAAAAGGAAATTAAAACGGTTGACGAGGCTTATCAGGTTTTAATTGATTTAGAGCTTTCTGCGGCGAATTCTTTAAGTAATTATAGTAACGCCTTACAGTTCGGGATAATTAGTCCGAGGAAGATTTATGCGCAATACTATACGGCAACAAAACGACCAGACAGTTTAAGCTTTTTGCAAGTTTTTCAAACATCAGACATTAAAAAATTTTTAGATAGCATCCAGCCAAAAGAAAAACAATACGTTGCTTTACAAAAAGCGCTACAGGATAAGGTAGTGTTTCCAGGAACTAGCGCCGAAGAAACCGAGAGAGTGCTGAAAGTTAATTTAGAACGCCTTAGGTGGAAAAATTTGCCTACTGAAAATAAGTACGTTTGGGTAAACATTCCAGATTTCAGATTGGATGTAATGGAAAATGGAAGATCTGTGCTAAATATGAAGGTTTGTGTAGGAGAGGGCAGAAATAAAAACAACACAGATAATTTAGTAGAATATGATGAAAATGATCTGAAAAAAGACAGGCCATTTAACAGAGAAACGCCTCAATTAAAAAGTATGATTCATAGTGTTCAGGTTAATCCAGTTTGGAATATTCCTGAAAGTATAGCCACTAATGAAATTTCAAAATATGCTGCTAAAGACCCTTACTATTTGGCAAACAATAATATTGATGTTTTTGAAAATGGAGTGCTAGTAGAAGATCCAGAAACAATTGATTGGTCTGATGGCAACGTAGGGAAAAAGTATTCCTTTAAACAACGCCCTGGTGATGATAATTCTTTAGGGAAGATTAAGTTTTTATTTAATAATGAAAGCAGTGTTTACTTACACGATACACCAGCTAAAGCACCCTTTAACTATGAGATGAGAGCGGTGAGCCATGGATGTGTTAGGTTAGAGAAGCCTTTAGAATTGGCAGAAGCTTTATTTGGGAGAGGAGCAAAATACGATAAGATAAAAACTGGTATGGAAAGTGAAAATCCAGTAGCCACAGATATTGGTTTGCCAAAACAAGTTCCGGTTTACTTAACCTATTTTACGTGTTGGGCTGATGAAGCTGGAAAACTTCAGTTTAGAAAGGATGTCTACGGACTTGATATCGTTTTGTTTACCTACCTACAAAGACTAGCATAAATCAAAATTACTTAAAACCAAAAAGGCACATAGATTACCCTATGTGCCTTTTTAGTTATTTTTCCCCTACCAAGGTTCTAATCCATTAAGTGGGTTGTGGTATCTAAAGCAAAGTTTGCAGCCAATGTTTCATCCAAATATTTAGATGAGTAGTTTTCAATGCTTTTATTGATGAATAAAACAGTTTTATCACCAATGGTGTTGATTACCTTATCTGCAACTTCTGGGGCAACCGCTGGGCAACCTTGACTGCGGCCCAATCTACCTAAAGCGTTAATAGTTCCCTCGCTTACGTAAGGTGCCCCATGTACTACAATAGAACGGCTTCTTGCATTATCGTTAAAGCCTAAGTCCATTCCATCTAACTTAAGCGACCTGCCGTGAATTCCTCTATAAACTTCTCCTGTAACATAAAAACCTAAGCTACTGGTAAAAGAATCGTTTTTATTAGAGAAATTGGTAGCTTCGTCATTTCCGCTTTTTTGTCCGTGGGCAACCCAAGTGTTCAGCAAAATTTCTCTTTTATCCAAATCGATAATGTACAATCGTTTTTTTGTGCTCGATTGGTCAAAGTCTGCAATAGTTAAAATAGATTTGTTAGACAGCTGACCTGATTTTTTCAGGTTGTAAAAACCAGTTACTGCTTTTTCAAAAACTGGTAAGCTTAATCCTGCTTCCTTTAAATGTACAGCGGTATACAATGCACTTATGTAATTCCCATAAATACTATCAGTTGTAATGCTAACTTGTTTCGGTTTATCGCTTTTGTCTGTTGATTTAAAACTGCTAATGGTTAAGCAGAATGCGATGGATAATAATCCTGTTATTCCTAAAATGTATTTTCTCATAGTTTTTCGGTATCTCGTTCACAATAATCTAAGTATGAGTTTCTCTGTATAGGCGTTTGTTTTAAGTTGAATTGCTATACAAATATACTAAATTGTTAATGGCTAATACGCTAAAGATAGTTTCATTACGTTTTTGTGACTTTAATAAGGTGTTAAACATCAATACTTTATATTTATTAAACGAGGTTATTCCCTTAAAGAGTAAGATTTTCATAGGTTTCAGGTTTTGATAATTTAGTACAACCCAGTTTATCTGATTTGCCAAGCAAATCTTCTGAGTAAGTAAGTTTTCGTTTATCGATTCGCTAATTTCCATAATTTTTCTATCTTTGATTTTTAATGAATTTCCTTTATCCGGGCTTTCTTTTTGCGCTTTTTGCGGTCGTTATACCGGTCATCATCCATTTATTCAATTTCCGGAAATTTAAAAAAGTTTATTTCAGCAATGTTGCTTTCTTGAAAGAGATTAAGGAGCAAACATCATCTCAGGAAAAACTTAAAAATTTACTTATTTTAATCAGTCGCATTTTAGCAATTACATTTTTAGTATTGGCCTTCGCTCGCCCGTTTTTGCCTTCTGGTAGCAAAATCGACCAAAGCAAAGGGAATATTGTAAGTATTTATATAGATAATTCTTACAGCATGGAAGCTGTAAATAAAGAGGGAAGTTTATTAGATGAAGCCAAGCGCAAAGCGAAAGAAGTAGTCAAGGCTTTTCAAATTAATGATAGGTTTCAGCTGTTAACTAACGATTTTGAAGGAAAACATCAACGGTTGTTAAATGCTGATGAATTGTTGCAAGCTGTTGATGAAGTTAAAATTTCATCCGCCAGTAGAAAATTACAGCAAGTTTTTAACAGACAGCAAAGTGTTTTTACAGGCACAAGTAATAGATTCGCTTATGTAATCTCCGATTTCCAAAAGGGATTTGCAGGCGATGAACCTATTAAAACCGATGCAAATACTAATGTTTCGTTAGTTAAACTAAATGCTAACGATTTGCCAAACGTTGCGGTAGATAGTGTTTGGTTGTTATCACCCGTTCATCAAGCCAATGCGACAGAAAAGCTCGTTATCAAATTACGTAACTTCGGAGATGAGGATGCAAAAAACATCTCTGTAAAACTGAATATTAACAAACAGCAAAAGGCAATTAGTAGTTTAAATATACCAGCGGGTAAAACAGCAAGTGACACGCTTTCTTATAGCGGCTTAGCTTTAGGTTGGCAAAAAGGAATAGTCAGTATTAAAGATTTTCCCTTAACTTTTGATGATGACCTCAATTTCGGTTTTAAAGTTAGCGGCTTCCAAAAAGTACTAAGTATTAATGGCCAACAAGGTGGAAAATACATTAAAGCTCTGTTTGGAGCTGATACTTATTTCAAATTAACGGAAATGCCAGAGGCAAATATCAATTATTCTGCTCTGCAGAGTTATAGTTTAATTGTGCTTAACGGCTTAAAAAATCCATTGAGCGGTTTGGCGCAAGAGTTAAAATCTTACGTTTCAAATGGAGGCTCTGTAGTCATTTTTCCAGATTTAGACGCAGACAAACAAGTTTATTCGACATTTTTAGCAGCGATAAATCTTCCTGCGGTTGCCGAATTAAATACAACGCCAACGAAAGTAAGCAGCATAGAATTGAAGCATCCATTGTTTAAGGATGTATTCGAAACCTTGCCTCAGAATTTAGATTTACCTCAAGTTAATCGCTATTTCGGTTTTGCGGAAAGAAATAACAGCAACAAAGAAAACTTGCTACAATTGCCTGCCAATAAATTGTTTTTCGCTAGGTATCCGATAGGAAACGGACAGATTTATTTATCAGCGACAGATTTAGAAAACGAAGACAGTAATTTTGCGAAACATCCAGTATTTGTTCCCCTGATGTATAAAATTGCTTTTGCAAGTGCGAAGGAACAGTCTGTTTATTATACGGCAACAAAGGACAATGTGTTAGAAAGCGAAAAAATAGAATTAGGTGCTAATCAATCGTTAAAATTGGTAGCTGATAAATTTGAAGTTATACCAGAAATTCGCCAAAGTAATGGTAAAACCTTGTTATACATTGCCGACCAAGTGAAAAGAGCTGGTTTTTACGATGTCAAAAAAGGTGATTCGACTTTAGCCGTAGTTGCTTTTAACGATAATAGAACAGAATCTGATATGCATTATACTGCTCAATCCTATTTACAAAAGTTGTTTGGTAAACAGCAAGTAGCCTTTTTAGACCCCAAATCTGATAGCATTGCATCGGCTGTTTCTGCAAAAAATAATGGCACAGAGTTATGGAAACTTTGCCTAATTTTGGCGTTAGTTTTTATAGCGATTGAAATATTACTGGTCCGATTTTATCATATTCAAACCCATACAAATTCATGAACCTCTTAATCAAGGGAATTACAATTGCCGACCCTAATAGCGAGTTTAATCAACAAATTGCTGATGTGCGAGTTGAACAGGGAAAAATTACAGCTATTCAGAAAAGCTTATCACCATTAAAAAACGAAGAGGTTTTTGAAGGAAATGGTGCCGTGCTTTCGCCAGGCTTTTTCGATTTAAACTGTATGATTGGCGACCCAGGTTTGGAAACAAAAGAAGATATTCAAACTGGAACTGCAGCGGCAAAAGCTGGAGGGTTTACAGGGTTGGCAGTCTTACCAAATACAAAACCAGTTGTTCAATCTAAAGGGGAAGTGGAATATATCCTCAACAGAGCAAAAAATAATTTGGTTGATGTTTTTCCGATAGGTGCAATAAGTCATGATTTAGAAGGAAAAGAATTAGCCGAGCTTTTTGATATGAAAAATGCTGGAGCCGTTGCTTTTTCTGATGGAAGTAAAGCCATTAGCGATGATGGATTTGTAAGTAGGGCTTTACAATATTGCTTAGGCTTTGGTGGTTTGTTAATGCTTTACCCAGAAAATAAATCAATTGCTGGTAAGGCGCAAGTGAATGAGAGCAAGAATAATGTGTTATTAGGTATGAAAGGTGTTCCGGCACTGGCAGAAGAGATGCAGGTTTCTAGGGATATTTTTTTAGCAACTTATCATGATGCGCCAATCCACATTAGCAATATTTCCACGGCCGGCTCTGTTGCTTTGATTAAAAAGGCAAAAAAGGATGGTGTTAAAATAACTTGTGATGTGGCAGCACATCAGCTGGTGTTTACCGAAGACTTGCTAAACGATTTTGATAGCAATTATAAAGTAAAACCCCCATTACGTGGCAAAACTGACCAAAAAGCTTTATTAGCAGGTTTAAAAGATGGTACGATAGATGCGGTTTCTTCACAACACAGACCTCACGAAATAGAGTTTAAAGATGTGGAGTTTGAGATTGCAGCCTACGGAATCATCGCTTTGCAAACTGTTTTGCCTTTATTATTGCAGGCAGGTTTAGATGCTAATTTGATAGCGGAAAAGCTTTCTATTAATCCCAGGTCGATTTTAAACTTAACAATTCCAACTATCAAAAAAGGAGAAGCTGCAAACTTTGTAGTTTATCATCCTGCTAAGAAATGGGAATACAACATGGCGAATAATACGTCAAAATCTAAAAATTCGCCTTTATTAGGTAAAACCTTAACAGGAAAAGTTGAATTAGTATACAACAACAATCAATATCAAAAATATGAACAGTAGTGTAGAACAAGCGCTAGTTGCGGCATTAGACCAATATGCGGCAGTTAATAATATAGATTCAGTAGCTATAGAGCAAAGATTAATTGAGGTTTTTAGCAAAGACATGAATTTCTTGGAGAAGGTGGCGGAGTTTGATGAGGTTTTTGATGAGCATCCAAAATTTGATGAATTGAGAGAAGTGTTTTTCGATTTGTTGATGATTAATTTCTTTACCAGCGATGTAAATAAATTAGAAGAAGATTATTTAGAATCGAGAGAATGGGAAAAAATTGAAGATGAAACCATCGACAGAGGAACTGAATTGTTGAACTTGCTATTGTACATCAATGAGTGTCACGATGAGCAAATTAAGCCAGGTTTAGAAGATTTCTTAAAAGAGTTCTTGTTGGTTGAAGAAGATGAGTTTCAAGACGAATTTCATATCTATGAAGATTTGATTAGTAACCAACAATTAGCTGAAAGTAGTGTAGAAGATATTTGTAGCAATGCAGATATTATAGAAATGAGCGAAGAAATGGAAGAGCTTTTTGTGCCATTCATGACTTTCTTCTTGCAACCAAAAACGAGTGAAGAAACACAACAAGAGCTGATTAAGTACAGTAACAACAAAAGTTTTGATGTTGCAGTTTATGCTTTAATCACTAACTTTAATAAAAATAGATAAACCTAAAAAACAAACAAAAATGGAAACAACGACTGGTGTTAACTTAAAAACCGAGGCTCTAAAGAATGGAGCTATTTGGGGTGTAATTAATATTGTTATCTTTTTAGTGTCATGGTATGCAATGCCAAGCTTGATGAGCTCTTACCTTTATTCGGGAGTTCTTGTGGTAATTGGTATTGCTCTAGCGGTTTTCTTCTGTATGGATATGAGAAAAAAAGCTGGGGGTTATTGGACTTTTGGTGAAGCCTTATGGAACATTTTTGTGATGTTTTTAATGTCAATGGCTATCGTGTTCATCTTTAATGTTTTATTTGGCAAATTTATAGACCCAACTTATCCTGTTAAAATGAAAGAAGCGGTGATGGCTAAAACGCAGTCTACCTACGAAAGTTTAGGTATGGACGAACAAACTTCTGAAGTAGCACTGGAAAAAGTTTCTGAAAGTTTAGATAAACAATTTAATCCTACTTTTAGCCAAGCAGTAGTTGGTTTTGGTATATCAGCTGTACTTTATTTTATTGGGGCATTGATATTCGCATTGATTTTTAAGAAAAGTAATCCTAACCCGTTTGCGCCGATAAATGACGAAGAGTTAAGTACACAATAAACCTCAATAACATAAGTTTAATAACGTGCAGGTTTTATCATATAATTTGATGAAATTTGCACGTTGTTTTTTAAGCGTATTTTTGTTAGAGGCCTAAGTCTTGATACTTGATACCAAATACTCGATACTCAATAAATGGATATATCAGTTGTAGTACCACTATATAATGAAGATGAATCGCTACCCGAGTTAGTTTCTTGGATCGATAAAGTGATGAATGAGCATAATTTTTCTTACGAAATTGTCCTTGTTGATGATGGTAGTACCGATAAATCTTGGGCAGTAATTACACAGTTAAAGGAAACCTTCGCTGGAGTTAAAGCCATTAAGTTTAGAAGAAATTATGGTAAATCTGCAGCTTTAAACGTAGCTTTTGAAGTTACGCAGGGCGATGTCATCATTACAATGGATGCTGACTTACAAGATAGTCCTGATGAAATTCCTGAATTATATCGTCGTATTAAAGAAGAAAATTACGATATCATTTCTGGTTGGAAAAAGAAACGCTATGACCCAATAACTAAGACTATCCCTACCAAATTATTTAATGCTGCAACTCGCAAAATGAGTGGGATTCAATTAAACGATTTTAATTGCGGATTAAAAGCATATAGAAGCGATGTGGTAAAAACCATAGAAGTTTATGGCGAAATGCACCGTTATATTCCTGTAATTGCAAAATGGGCAGGTTTCACTAAAATAGGCGAACAAGTTGTAGAACATAGGGCGAGAAAATACGGGACTACCAAATTCGGTATGAGTCGATTTATCAACGGCTTTCTAGATTTACTTTCCATCTTTTTTGTAGGGAAATTTGGCAAACGCCCGATGCACTTTTTCGGTTCATTAGGTGTGTTGAGCTTCGTTGTAGGTATCGTTATGGCAATCTATATCATGGTAGAAAAGCAAATCTTAATTTGGAATAATTTACCATATAGAGATACCACAGACCAACCTTTGTTTTACTTGGCGTTAGTTGCCATTGTAGTAGGCTCACAAATGTTCTTAGCAGGATTTATTGCCGAGCTGGTTGGTCGTAATGCAACAGAAAGAAATAGATATTTAATTGAAAAGGAAATAATTTGATGTAAAATGGAAGAGGTAAGATGGAAGATGTAAAGGTCCATTTGCCATTTGCCATTTTACATTTTACATCTCTGCTATGTTTTTCTCTATCATCATTCCGCTTTATAATCGCCCGCAAGAAATTGATGAGCTTTTAGAAACTCTAACTAAACAAACTTATATGCAGTTTGAGGTTTTGGTTATTGAAGATGGTTCAGTAAATGATGCTGCCGATATCGTTGCATCTTACGCAGATAGACTAGATATTAAGTATTTTGTAAAGCCAAATGCCGGACAAGGTTTTGCCCGTAACTTTGGTTTTGAACGTGCCAAAGGCGATTATTTCATCATTTTTGATTCTGATTGTTTAATACCTGAAGATTACTTAGAGATAGTTTCTGCAAATCTTTTCGAACATCAGCTAGATGCTTACGGTGGTCCTGATGCTGCTCATCAAACTTTTACACCAGTTCAAAAAGCAATTAGCTACGCCATGACTTCGCCCTTTACTACCGGTGGAATTAGGGGGAATAAAAAACACATTGGTCAGTTCCACCCACGTAGTTTTAACATGGGTGTTTCTAGAGAGGTTTATGAAAAGGTGGGCGGTTTTATTTTAACACGTCTAGGAGAAGACATCGAATACAGTATCCGTATTCACGAAAATGGATTTAAAATCGGATTAATTCCAGCCGCAAAAGTTTACCACAAAAGGCGAACAAGTTTTGCCCAATTCTATAAACAACTGCACTTTTTTGGCAGGGCTCGAATTAATATTTACAAACATTTTCCATCAGAATTAAAACTAGTACACTTCTTTCCAGCTGTATTTACCGTTGGATTGGGCGTTATGCTTTTGTTAAATGTATTTTATCCGCCATTGGCTTACATTTGCAATTTCCTCTTCTTGCTTTTCTTTTTGTTGATATTTTTTCACGCGTGGCAGGTTAACAAATCAATAAAAATTGCATTTTTGAGTGTTGTTGCATCGTTTATACAACTCTTCGCCTATGGCTTAGGTTTTATACAAGATTTTTTTAAAAGAATAATATTTAAACAATCATGATAGACTATTTAAAGGAAAGCACTTTTGCAGTTAAAGATGTAATTATGCAAGCATGGAAAGTAACTCGTGATAATTACTTTTCTATTGCAACGCTCTGCTTTTTAATCTTCATTACTGCCTCAACATCTACCTTTATGGCTTTTTTTATGGGAGAGCTTAATATTGGGATTAGGATAATTATGTTGCTGATGTTTATTTTAAGTTACTGTGTAGTAGAGCTTTGTCTGATAAAATATATATTCCACTTATTGGACCACGAAACGGAAGAAATAAAAATTATTGAAACATTGCCAACTCGTTCTGAGGTTGTAAGATTTTTAATCGGAACGGTATATTTCGGCCTTAGTATATTTTTAGTAGGTGTACTGTTAATGCCTATTCTTTACATTTTAGACCTGATTTTAAAATTTGCGGTTAACCAAGGCTTAATAGATAATTTCACTTATGCGGGAAAGGTAATCGTTAACATCGCGGTAGGTATTGCTGTTTTAAGTATCTTTTTCACCTTCATTAGAATTGTATTTTTTCCATTTTTTATCATTGATAAAAAAAGTACACCATTTGAATCTATCAAGCTAAGTTTAGCGACTACAAAAGGAAACTTTATTAAGCTGCTATTTATTTTGGCTGGTTTAGTGCTAGTTCAAGCTGTGGTATTTGGCTTTTTCTATGTCGTAGTTTTAACAGGATTTAGGTTAGTTAATTATTTTTTTGATTACGATATCAATCAATATGTCTCTTTAATTGTTGTAGTATTTAGTTCATTTGTAATCGTACCGTTTACTACAGCATTTTTTACAGTGGCTTATCGTAAAATTATGAATGAATATAAAGGAGATGAACATCCTGACATTATCCATAATATCGTTTAACCCCTAAATCCCCTGAAGGGGCTTTTATAATCGCCAATGCTATGTGGAGAATAATTAGACTACAAAATATTAACGTTAGAAAGGAGAAGCCCCTTTAGGGGTTTGGGGTTTATGGGATTTAAAGCGGCACTAAGTAAGCCATTTGCTGCGTGGGCGGTTAAGAAAATTAATAAGTGGAAGAGAAATGCATTAAAGGCACAAGATGATGTTTTTCATTCTTTAATTAAATCTGCAGCCCATACCGCATTCGGTAAAGACCATCAGTTTTCTGCCATCAAAAATTACGAAGATTTTAAGGCAAATGTTCCCGTTAGGGATTATGAAGCTTTAAGACCTTATATCGATAGGGTAGTCGCTGGCGAAAAAGATGTACTTTGGAAAGGAAAACCTCAATATTTCGCTAAAACTTCAGGTACCACATCTGGTGTGAAGTATATTCCAATTTCAAAAGAATCGATGCCTCAGCATATTAAAGCTGCTCGAAATGCATTATTAACTTACATACACGAAACGGGTAAAACCAATTTTGTAAATGGTAAAATGATTTTCCTACAGGGAAGTCCGATTTTAACAAAAAAGAACGGAATTAATGTAGGGCGTTTATCTGGCATCGTAGCTCATTTAGTGCCCGCATATTTGCAAAAAAACAGATTGCCATCTTATGGAACTAACTGTATTGAAGATTGGGAAGAAAAGGTTGATGCGATAGTAGAAGAAACTATTAATAAGGATATGACTCTGATTTCAGGCATACCGCCTTGGGTTCAAATGTATTTCGATAAATTAAGCGAAAGGTCTAATGGCAAAAAGGTAAAGGACATCTTCAAGAACTTTAGTTTGTTTGTTTATGGTGGTGTGAATTACGAGCCATACAGAGCTAAAATTGAAGCAAGTATCGGCAGAACGATAGACACCATTGAAACCTATCCAGCTTCTGAAGGTTTTATTGCTTACCAAGATTCTCAAAAAGATAAAAGTTTATTGCTTTTGGCAAAGGTCGGAATATTTTATGAGTTTATTCCTGCTGATGAATATTATAATGATAGACCAACAAGGTTAAGTTTAGCTCGCTAAAGAAAGATGCTTTTGTAGATTACATGAGAGCCGAGGGTAAATTAGGTGGACAAAATAAGGTGCCAAGGTTAAGTAATGATAGGAAATTGGCTAAGGTTTTAGAGAAGTATATTAAGTAATTGTTATTCCCTGCCTACCGCAGGCAGGCGAGGAACGAGGAATCTATATAAAGGTGCTTCGACTACGCTCAGCATGACAAATCTTAAAAATAATTATAGAAAAGTTTGAAAAACATATCAATATTAGGTTCAACAGGTTCTATAGGAACGCAAGCATTAGAAGTAGTTCGGGCAAATCCACATTTATATAAAGTTGATGTTTTAACAGCGCAAAATAATGCCGACTTGTTAATACAACAAGCTATAGAATTTAGCCCTAAAATGGTGGTCATAACTTGTGAAGACCACTACACCAAAGTTAAAAATGCTTTGCCAAATGTAGAAGTGCTTTGTGGTGAAGAAGCTTTAATTGCTGCGGTTCAATTGCCACAAACTCAATTTGTGTTGACGGCAATTATGGGGTCTGTAGGGCTAAAACCTACTATCGCTGCCATTGAAGCTAAAAAGGACATCGGTCTTGCCAATAAGGAAACTTTAGTAGTTGCAGGAGAATTAGTAATGCAATTGGCGAAGGATAATGGTGTAAAAATCATTCCAGTGGACTCCGAGCATTCGGCTATTTTTCAATGTTTAGTGGGTGAGGAAAATAATCCAATTGAAAAGATATTCTTAACCGCATCTGGCGGACCATTTAGAGGAAAGGATTTAGCATTTTTATCAACAGTAAAAAAAGAACAAGCCTTAAAACATCCCAACTGGGTGATGGGGGCAAAGATTACCATCGACTCTGCCTCGTTGATGAATAAAGGCTTAGAAGCAATTGAAGCAAAGTGGTTATTTGGTTTGGAGGCCGAACAAATAGAAGTGGTTGTACATCCACAATCTATTATTCATTCTATGGTGCAATTTACAGATGGCTCTATAAAAGCGCAGATGGGTTTGCCAGATATGAAATTGCCAATTCACTATGCACTGGCTTATCCTCAAAGAGTTAGCAATAATTTCGAGAGATTTAGCTTTTTAAACCACCCAGAATTCACATTTTTACAGGCAGATACAAAAAGTTTTCGTAACCTTGAGCTTGCCTTTACAGCAATGGAAAAAGGTGGTAATATGCCTTGTATCATCAATGCAGCTAACGAAATTGTAGTAGATGCATTTTTAAAAGATAAAATTGGCTTTTTACAAATGAGCGATGTAGTTGAAGAATGTATGCAAAAAATGACTTTCATCAGTCAGCCTACACTCCAAAATTATTTAGAAACCGACAAGGAGACACGTATATTTGCAAGTCAACTCGTAACAAAATAAACTTTAAAATATCTAAAAGACTTAACATAAAAACACTACATGAACGGACTGATTATGGCGGGCCAGCTTTTGCTGGGATTATCGATACTAGTAATTTTACACGAATTAGGACATTTTTTAGCAGCACGTGCCTTCGGAATAAAAGTTGAAAAATTCTATCTTTTCTTTGATGCTTGGGGCTTTAAGCTTTTTAGCTTTAAAGTTGGCGAAACTGAATATGGAGTGGGATGGTTGCCTTTAGG
>SEDG01000432.1 GCA_004295885.1 Pedobacter sp.
GCCCTGTGTAACTTCGATTTACGCAAATCGGCCGCTATTAAAATGACTTTTTTGTCTATCAGGGCTAGAGTACTGGCTAAATTGACCGTAACAAAAGATTTCCCTTCTCCAGACACTTCGGAAGTAATACAAATAGTTTTACTTTTTTTGTTGGCAGCCAAGAAACTTAAATTTGTTCTTACCGAACGAACAGATTCGGCAAACACAGATTTTGGCTTCGTTAACGAAAGTGCTTGTCTGCTATCCTTATCGATAAAGTCAGGGAATTTCCTAATTACACCAATAATTGGCGTGTTGGTTAATGATTCTACTGTTTCTTTATCATAGATATAAGGGTTTAAGAAACGCACTAGTAAAATTAGCCCGATGCCTACAGAAAAACCCATCATGGCCGCAAAAGAATAAACACTATTTGGGTTTGAAGTAATAGGGCTAGCATAAGAAGCCAAGTTCACAATGGCTGCGCCTGGTACGATGGCAGCTTCATTTAATTCAGATTCTAATTTCCTTTCAGATAAATAGGTCAACACCTTGTTACTGACCTCAAAATTACTTTGATAACGCACAAAATCCTTTTCTTTGCTCGGTAGGGTGCCCTGGTTCTGATTAATTGCAGCAATCTGGTCATTAACAAATTTTACCGTTTTTTGGTTTCTTTCTTTTAAGGAATTGATGTTAGTTCTAACCGCTGTCTTCAATGACAAAATTTGCTCGTCTAGTTCCTGAATAGGTAGGGAATTTTGTTTTAGATCAATCAGTTTTTTTTGACGTTCAGCAATTAATCCATTTACTTGTCCAATTAATGTACCTAGGGAAGCACTTACGGCCCCTTCTAGATTTAAATTAATTGTTATTTTATCCCGATTTGAGTTAAGCTGTTCTTCAAGTTGTTTAATCCCCAACATTTCTAAGTTTAATTCGGTTTTTTGAGTTTCAAAACCGTTAATTTTACTCACATTTGCTTGGCTACTAGAATTCAAATCCACAATCTTATTCCTAACCTTATAGTCAGCGAAATTTGCGCCAGCTGTATCTGCCTTTTTATTGGAAAATCCTAACTGCTGATCAATAAAAGCCACTGTCTGCCTAGCCGAGCGCCTTTTTTCTGTAATGTCATGAGCGATGTATGATTTCATCACGGCATTTAGCATATCCGTAGCAAATCCAGGGTTATTATCAGTGAAGGTCAAGGACATCACATTAGTGTATTTCGCTGCTTCATTGGTACTTACATTCGCCCGACCTAAAAAATCCTCCTTGCTATTAAATTTAAAGCTGTAATTGCCAGCGTCTGGAATGGGGGTGTTGATTTTGAAAATCATATCTCCCAAATTAATCTCGCTTCCGTAATTATACGTCTTTTTAGTACCTTTTTCGCTGGTCGCTAAGGAGAACTTGGTGGCATCAATGGGTTCAACAAAATATTCATTCCTTGCGAAATTGATCGAATCCTGTTTTACGATTTCAATTTCAAATGGTCTACTAGGGTATAATTCGCTCTTTCTAATAGTTCCCTGTAAATAATAGGAGATCTTATAATCTAAACTTTCTATTGCATCTAGGATCACACTATTACTTCTGATTACAAATCCTTCTGCCTGGATTTTATCCGTATAGTTATAAACCTGTGTGCTGGCAGCCATCGTATTAACAGTCGGATTGCTTTCTTGCAGTTTTAACTGACCAAAACTTTGATAGCTTGGTACGGTGTAGATTAAGTTGATCTTGGCAATGATCAATGCAATAATTATGCAACCAGCTATCCAATACCAGCGACTAAAAAAAACCTTGAATATCTTATAAAAATCTATGTCTTGTCTAATAGATTTAGGATTGGGCATATTTTCGGGTGCACTCATTATTTAGAAATGGAAAAGATCAGTAAAGCTACATTGAGTAAAACGAGAACTGGTTGTATCACATTGTTAATGCCCTGTAGTTTTTCAGTTAACGCACTACTTTTTGTTTGCTGTAATATGATAAGATCATTGTTTTGCAGCACTAATTTTTTACTGGCTAAGCTATTGATGTCATTTAGATTAACGTAAATAATCTCTGGGTTACTACGATCTCCCCTGATAATTTTTAAAGTTTTTGGGTCTGCTGTTTTGGTGTTTATTCCTCCAGCTTCTCCCAAAATATCTATTAAAGTTGTATTGTCTCTTTCCAATAGAAAATTTCCTTGGGAATTAAATTCTCCCAACAAGGTTACCTTCACATTTACTACAGTAACTTCAATAATAGGGTCGACTAACAGTTTTTCTCCATACAATTGTTGCAGTTTACTGGCAATTTCCTTTCTTGTTAAACCAAGAACGTGTACTTTACCAATGGCAGGAAAATTAACATCCCCTTCAGTATCTACTTGATAAGAAGTCACATTTGTTCCAGACGAGGATGTTGCTGCGGTTGATCCCTTCACGCCAAACTCTCTATCCTGTAAATTTCGTACTGCTAATAAATCATTCACTTTTATCTTATAATACATTTCCCCTGGTCCTTTATCATTCACAACATAAACTTGCTTAATGGTATCTGTAACTATGTCTGTGGCAGCATTAAAAAGACTCCGCTCTCTGCGTGCTCCACATGCCGAAAACAGTAAGATAAATAG
>SEDG01000433.1 GCA_004295885.1 Pedobacter sp.
TTTAAAGTGCTAATTCTACCATTATTAAAATATTCAATGGTGGTATTTGTCCTTGAAGGAATTGCATCACCGGCAGCTGCATCTAAATAATCTCCTTCAATTCGGTTAAACCCGTTTGGAATAAAGGTGTAAACGCTGTTCAAGAAAAATCCGGCTACAGTGGCATTTTTATCTTTTTCATCCCATACTAGATCCGCTTGAATCCAGTCGCGTGGTTCAGTTTCTACTTTCTTACAAGATGATACGATGAAAATCTGAAGTCCAATTAGGAGAATTACTATGTATTGTTTAATATTTTTCATCTCAATTAAAATTTAACATTAACACCCATATTGATTAATCTTTGGATTGGATAACTTCCATTATAAACCTCTGGGTCTATTTTGTCATATGCCGAAAAAGTTAGCAGGTTAGTTGCATTTGCAAATACCCTAAGACTTTGCAGACCTATCTTTTTCGTTAGGAAATCTGGAATTGTGTAGCCAAGTTCTACGTTTTTAAGGCGAACATAATTACCAGAGTGTTGCCAATAAGTCGAGGTAGCGTAGTTGTTAATGTTTGCGCCAAGACCCACCCTAGGTTGTGTTGCTGTACTCGCAGTTTGAGGAGTCCACCTTCCTAGGTTTTGTTCCCATGCTTGACCGAAGCCCCCGTTTTGAAATGCCCACTCCGTATTACCACCAACATAAACGGTACGATTCATGGCCCCTTGAATAAGTGCGCTTAAATCGAAACCCTTAAATTGGAAACCTAAATTAAATCCATAATAGAACAACGCCTTAGTATTGCCAATTGCTGTTTGGTCTAATTGATTAATGATACCATCGCCATTTAAATCTTTATACTTTATGTCTCCCGGTTGGGCAGTATAACCCTCTACTTTAGCACTGGTATTAATTTCTGCCTGGCTTTGGAATAAACCCTGATCTATATAACCAAAACGCTGTCCAACTGCTTGACCAGTTCGTTGCATCCAAGCATAAGGCTGGTTTACCTCATCTTGAAAAAGTACTTCAGATTTTTGTGTACCACCAGTTGCAGCGATAAAATAACTAAACTTGTTGATGGTCTGTTGATAATTCAATTTAAAATCCCACCCAGTATACCTGCTTTGTCCGATGTTTTCTATCGGATAATTTTGTCCGATTAATGCTGAATTTTTACCTCTCTGCATTAGAAGGTCATAATATTTATCGCTGTAACGCTCTACCGAGAAACCAACTTTATTGTTAAAAAGAGTTCCCTGGACACCGATGTTAAGCTTGTTAGCTTTTTCCCAGGTAATATTTGGATTAGCTAATGGTTGTTCGAAAATGCTGGTTTGCGAACCTGCAGTTGCACCAAAATAAGCCGATGTACCATCGAAATATCTTTGGATGTAAACAAAGTAACCTGGGTTATCATTACCAGTTTTACCATAAGTTCCATAAAGTTTCAGAGCGCTTACCCACTTCACATCCTTTAAGAAGTTCTCTTTCTCCATATTCCAAGCTAAACCCATCGCTGGGAAAAACCCATATTTAAAATCGCCTGCTGGCGGATAATAGTTAGAACCATTATATCCAAAGGCTAGGTCTAGCACATATTTTTCATCAAAGTTGTAAGATGCTTTACCTGAAATCCCTCGCAAAGTATAAGGTAAGTCTGAGCCGCTGAAAGCATTATCGTTGTTAGCTAATAAAATTGCACTCACCCCATTTTTCCCAAAATTACGATCATAACCCAGCGCCAATTCCTCATAATCTGAATGTCCTTGCTGCGTTATACCGGTCGTATTACTTTGCGTACCATTAGTACCATATTGCGTATAAGCGTTAGTTGTTGGGTTGTAGGCAAAGGTTGCGAAACTCTTATTTCTAAAGGTATTTTCGGCTAACGTAGAGTAAATAGAAGCTTTAGCTTTTAACCATAAGCCTTCTGTAATTTCATTAAACGTACGTTTTAAAAATAAATCTGCAAGAACATCCCGTTTGTAAGTACCTATGTAACCTGAGCTTACTGCCTGTGCATAAATGTTATTTTGATACGATGAGGTAGTGGCATAAGTACCGTTAGGATTGTAAATTGGATAGGCATTATTTGGCGTAATATACATCTGGTTTAAAATAGAACCAGAGCCAAAACCTGGATCATTCATGTTAATTAACCTACCCATTAAATTGATACCGGCAGATAACTTTTTATTGATCTGTAAATCTACATTAGAACGAACTGTGAAGTTTTTAAAAGTGTTATCTGTTTCATAGGTATTAAGGTCTGATGAACGAAATAAACCTGTTTGATTAACGTGTTCTACCGCTACGAAATACTTACCAAAATCGTTACCACCAGAAACGTTCAAAGTATAATGGTTAAAACGAGAAGTTGGTTTTGTAACCACACTTTTCCAGTCTACATCTGGATGCCCTATTGGATCGCTACCTGTTTGGTAAGCCTGCAAGTCGGTACTGGTATAAATTGGGGTTAATCCATCATTCACCCTTGCTTCATTATATAATGTTGCATACTGAAATGAATTCAAAGCGTTTGGTGTTTTTAACGATTTCTGAAATGCAGTTTGTGCAGTAAAGGAAATAGATTGTCTGCCCTTTGCCCCTCTTTTAGTGGTAAT
>SEDG01000434.1 GCA_004295885.1 Pedobacter sp.
TAGATGAAGCATTGGACCATATTGCTAATTACAGCTCTAAACATAGCGAAGCTATTATTTCTGAAGATGCAAATCATATTACTCAATTCTTGAACCAAGTAGATGCCGCAGCAGTTTATGCAAATACTTCTACAGCCTTTACAGATGGCGCTCAATTTGGTTTAGGTGCAGAAATAGGAATTAGTACACAAAAACTACACGCTCGTGGGCCGATGGGATTGGAAGAACTAACTAGCTATAAATGGGTTGTTCAAGGAAATGGACAAGTGAGAAGTTAAGTTAAGGCGAGTGTATTTTTCTCCGCACAAGCAAATCATATGATCGGCCGTAATCATACAACTTCTAGTTTTAAATTGGCTAATTTTTAATCAAATAACACAAATCAAGAATAATTTAACAACTTATAAATCATTGGCTTAAGTTTTGATGTAGAAAAATTATCTACCCTGAAACATCTACCTATGATTATTAAATTACCTTTCCATCTTTCTTATGCAAGGCATAAGGAAACAAGAGTTGCTAAGCCCTTAACAATTACAGAAAAAATCAAAGCAGACAGAATAGTAATGACTGTTATGATGCTGATTATGATAACCTTAGCGATTGCCTTTGTTTAGAATTTTACAACAGCAACGTATCTATTCTATGCGCTTGTACCATATTTAAGGCAGGCGACCAGCTGAAAATAGTAAAATGTCCATCCTGCGACGCTACTAATGCTTGCGCATTTCTTTGGTCATATATAAATTGTGCAGCAGACAAATGCCTTGTCCCTCCTATTTTTGCTGGATGCACAATAATAGCATCGCCACCACTAATAGGTTCAGAATAAGATAACTCTTGAATATGACCGCTACTATTTGCCCGACCAGTTTTTGCTCCAAAAGCTAAAAGTTCGTATTCATCTGTAATTAAAGTTGCTCCATCAATAGCCGTTAAGCCTGCCAAGTGGTCCACTTCTCTTTTCAAGGCACTTTGCCAAAATATCTCACTAGAATTGGTGTCTTTTTTAACCAAATCTGCCAACCCCCTAAAACTAGGCTCTAAAGCATAACTTATGGGATGAATGATAGATTGTTTCCAATCAGCCGTACCATGGGGAACTACTAAAACTGCCCCGCCACGTCCGTGTGCTCTCATAGAAACTGCCAACTGAATTAAAATATTTGCCGAATCGTTCCAATAAGAATGTGCCGTTAAATCTAAAAGTGAAAGTAACATAGAAGGGCAATCCTCATTAGATGCACTTTTCTCTTCTACAATCTTGATTTGGTCTCCTTTTAAAACGGCAACGTTGGTGTACTTTCCGAAGCCATAAATTCGGCGATGCTTGATGACTAATAAACCAGGTTCAGACACATCAACCACAAAACAATAGTTAGGAATGTTTAAGGTTGTACCCCAAATATGCAAGTTATAACCATCGTGCCAAACCCCAATGTGTATACCACCACGTTCTACTCCTGGTGCCATCTTGGTTAAAACATTCGGATTAAGTGGCAAGGTTTGATTAAAAATTAAAGGCTTACCTGCTTGTTCTGGAGGTAAAAAAGCAATAGATATCTTTGGCGAGTGACCTTCCTCCTTACGCAAACTTGCCCAAAAAGCAGAATCCAAGATTGCCTCAATTACCCTTGCAGGAGGTTGAGGTGCCAAATCCAGTTCGCCTTTGGCATTAGCTTCTGCTAAATGTTTGGCGAAGTGTGATTCTATTCTTGGTGCTACTAATTTCGCGGCCTGATAAGTTGCTCGGTTTACCATTTTACTAAGTTAAGTGTTTTGTTTATTCAAAAAAGTTGTAGTAAAGTAAAATGTATACATAGGTGAGAAATTCTATTGTTTCATTGTTGTATTGTTGACTGCAACCTGCGAATTGCTAACTGAATTACGATATTGATTGGAAGGCTATTGACTTTCGACTCAAGACTCATTTAACACTTCTTATCCTACATCAATGAATTGGGTTTTGACCAACCTTATCTTTGTATCAATAAATAACAAATAGTTATGGCACAAACAGTATTGCACAAAGCCAACACTCGAGGAGTGGCAAATCATGGCTGGTTAAAAAGTTATCAAAGTTTCAGCTTTGCTGGATATTACAACCCAGAGCGAATTAATTTTGGAGCTTTAAGAGTTTTGAATGATGATATCGTTACAGGCGGAATGGGTTTCGGCGAACATCCTCATGATAACATGGAAATTATTTCTATTCCGTTAGAAGGAGAACTACAACATAAAGACAGTATGGGAAATACGGCAACCATTAAAGCTGGAGAAATACAGGTAATGAGTGCTGGAACGGGAATTTATCACTCTGAATACAATTCTGACCCAACAAATCCTGCTAAATTTTTACAGATTTGGTTGTTCCCAAACAAAAGAAATGTAACACCAAGGTACGATCAGATTTTATTGAATGATACCGATAAAAGAAATGAGTTTGTACAGGTTTTATCTCCAAATGCTGACGATGCTGGTGTATGGATTTATCAGGATGCTTGGTTTAATTTAGCTCGTTTTGACGCAGAAACCACTAAAACTTATACCTTGAATAAAAAAGGAAATGGCGTTTATGTTTTTGTGTTAAAAGGGCAAGTTGAAGT
>SEDG01000045.1 GCA_004295885.1 Pedobacter sp.
GAACAATTAGCCTCACAGTTAAACACTAATTTAGAAGCTTCCGTAAAAGCCAGAACTCAGGAATTATATAAAAGTCAACAACAACTCAGCAGGATTTTAGAAACAATGGCCGAAGGAGTAATGATCGTTGATGTGAACCATAAAATGACTTACGCCAATAAAATGGCTCAAGATTTTCTAAGTATAAAAGAGAATGAATATAGCCTTGGAGGATACCATAACTTAAAATGGCAAACTTACAAGCTAGACGGAGAGCCATTGGCCGCAGAAGAACACCCAATTTACTTGGCTATGCAAACAGGAAGAGCGGTATACGACTTCGAAATCGCTCTGCAGGCCGACGGAAAACAGGTCGTGTATTTGTCTGTAAATGCTGTTCCAATTTATGATGAGGCTAAAAAATTAACAGGTGGTATTGGCACTTTTGTAGACGTTACGCACCGGCGGAAGGCTATTCAACAAAAAGATGATTTTATTAGTGTGGCCAGCCATGAGCTAAAAACGCCCATCACGAGCTTAAAGGCAGCACTTCAGCTTTTAGATAGAATTAAGGATAATCCTGGTACACATTTGCCAAAATTAATAGAACAGGCAAATAGGAGTATGACTAAGGTGAGTAACCTCATAGAGGAGCTTTTAAATGCAAGCAAGATCACTTCGGGCCAAATGCACTTAAAGGCACAGCTGTTTAAGTTAACGGA
The DNA here is from genome assembly GCA_004295885.1 of Pedobacter sp. GTDB lineage: Bacteria > Bacteroidota > Bacteroidia > Sphingobacteriales > Sphingobacteriaceae > Pedobacter. Next base: position 702 of record SEDG01000045.1, read on the forward strand.
TTTAATAAAAGAATCGCTGTTGGGGGCTAATGAAGCGTTTAAATCGAAATTAAGAGTTGAAGGAGATTTAGAGCTAACGGTTAACGGCGACCCCAATCGGATTGAGCAAGTAATTGTTAACTTTATCAATAACTCCATTAAGTATGCTCCAGATGCAACAGTTGTAGAAATACTGTTAGAACAGAAAGAAAATGTAGCTAAGGTAACGGTAACAGATGATGGGCCTGGTATTCATCCTGATAAGTTACCCCATCTTTTTGAACGTTATTACCGAGTAGATGATGGAGGAGCTCAGTATTCTGGATTAGGCTTAGGTCTGTACATATCGGCAGAAATCATTAAAAAACACAATGGCGAAATTGGTGCCATTAGTGAATTTGGTAAAGGCAGTTCGTTTTGGTTTACCTTGCCAATGGGATAAATTTTAAGATCAGCGCTACAGTTTTATCCCGAGGCAAAAAAGCTGGAATGGGGTAGCCATCTTAGCTCGTAACTTAGAAATCAAGGAGACACGAAGAGGCTTAGACGGTGAAGAAGATGATTTACATAGTAGGTACATAGAAGCCATGGTAGGAGGGATTGTAATTGGTTGTTTGTACTTGCCAAACGGAAATCCTGCTCCTGGACCAAAGTTCGATTATAAAATGCGTTGGTTTCAAAGGTTAGCCGATCATGCGCAACAATTACTGTCGTATAATTTACCAGTGATCTTAATAGGCGATTATAATGTAATGCCAACAGAGTTGGATGTTTATAAACCTGAACGCTGGGTAGAAGATGCCTTATTTAGGCCAGAGGTTAGACAAGCGTTTAAAGATCTAGTAAACCAAGGCTGGACAGATGCTATTCGTACGCTTTATCCTGATCAGAAGATATATACTTTTTACGATTATTTTAGAAACGCTTACGGTCGTGACGCAGGCTTGCGTATAGATCATTTTTTGCTAAGCCCAGAGGTGAAACCACTTTTAAAATCAGCGGCGGTAGATCGCCATGTTCGTGGATGGGAAAAAACGAGTGATCATTGTCCTGTTTGGATAGAAATAGACGCTGAAAAAGAATAGATTTTAAAACCTTTGTTATTGTTGAGTGTTGAGTTTTAAAGAAATTTAGAGACTATGGGAAGCAATACTGTAATTGATGATTTAAAAGGTTTAATTAACATCATTAACGATGGAAAAGAAGGCTATGAAGCTGCCGCTGAAGCGATAGAAAAACCTGCACTCAAGGCCGAGTTTCTCAAATTTGCCGCTCAACGAGCAGTATACGCCCAAGAGCTAAAAGCACATATTTTAAAACATGGTGATGTTTCTGAAAATGAAAATGGGGGCATATTAGGTGTTTTGCATCGCACTTGGATAGATATTAAACAAGCTTTAAGCAGTAAAGAAGAAGAGGCTATTTTAGGTGCCATCGAAACTGGGGAAAACGCTGCACTCGCAAAATATGATCAGGCCTTGGAAGACCATGCCCATCATGCCGACCATCTAGCCTTGCTAAAAGAACAGAGAGACGGAATTTTAAGCGCACTAAAAGAAATTGAAGTCTTACATCAGGCCTTGAAATATTAGAATTTAACCCGTTTAAAAACGGCTGAGCCATTTTTCCTATCTCTTTCTTGTCACATTACTATCGATATCAATTTAATTAATAACATTCCAGCTGTTGCGCACATATTAGAAGTGGTATGTAATTCAACAGGAATGGGTTTCGCGGCAGTTGCAAGGGTTACCGAAGATAACTGGATTGCTTGTGCGGTTAATGATCGAATAAATTTCGGGTTAAAGTCGGGTGGAGAGCTAAAATTGGAAACGACCATTTGCAATGAAATTCGTCAACATCATAAGGAAGTTGTAATAGATCATGTTGCAACCGATGTGCAGTTTGCAAATCACCATACGCCTTTGATGTACGGCTTTCAAAGCTATATTTCGATGCCGATTATGCTGAAGGATGGTCGTTTTTTCGGGACATTATGTGCCATTGATCCAAAACCCAATCAGCTAAACACGCCCCAAACCGTGGGGATGTTTAAACTTTTTGCAGAGTTAATAGCCTTTCATTTAGATGCTCAAGGTCAGTTAGCGGAAAGTGAGCTAAAGCTTTCTGAAGAAAAGGAAACAGCGGAGCTTAGGGAACAATTTATTGCTATTTTGGGCCATGATTTACGTAATCCAGTTGGGGCCTCTTTGAATGCTGCTCAACTTTTACTTAAGATAGCTACCGATGAGAAAATCAGAAGATTAGCACAAATTGTTCAAAATTCGTCTTATAGAATAAATGGACTAATTGAAAACGTATTGGATTTTGCACGGGGTAGGTTAGGAGGTGGCATCACGCTTAATCTGGATGAAAATGAGTCTTTGGATCAAGTGCTTGATCAGGTTATCAACGAGCTGAAATTGATTTGGCCAGATAGAATGATCGAGGCTGAATTTGATTTAAGGGATAAAGTTTTGTTCGATGAAAAAAGGGTAGCGCAATTATTTTCTAACCTATTAGCCAATGCCTTAACACATGGAGACAAAAACACGCCGATTCTAGTTAATGCAAGGAGTGTGGATGGAATCTTCAACTTATGTGTTCTTAATCAGGGACCAAAAATAGCTGATGAAGTTCAAATAAAATTGTTTCAGCCTTTTTCCAGAGGAAGGGTAAAAAGCGGGCAGCAGGGCTTAGGTTTAGGTTTGTATATCTCTTCAGAAATCGCTAAAGCACATAAAGGAGAAATTAGGGTAGAGTCTACAAAAGAGCAAACTTGCTTTACATTTACAATGCCGTGCAGATAACATCTTTTTCTGGAAAGACTTAACTGTAGGATACGCTTTTACTTCGTAATTTTCTTCTGTAAGTAAGAAAGAGATTAGCTCTCTTATGTCATCATTATCTTCTAAAATATATACGGATTTTTTCATTTTATTCTTCTTCAATTGCCTTGATACTCACAAATCTATTATTCTAACTCGCTAAGCTCCATATTGTTTTAAATATCATAAACCAAATAAGAGTACCTATGTTGTTGGTTTTTGAAACCTGCTGCTAGTCAAGATTGTTATTCATCTAAAACATATTTAAAACTTAATGTAATGGAAAAGCAAGGTAAAATCAATCCAGAAGATAAACCTGTGGGTTACGGTAGTTCGATTCAATCTAGTGGATATGGCAATAAAAATAGACCCCAACAACCAGTGGATGAAAATAGATTACCTGGTCAACAATATAAAGATCATGAGAAGCCAAAGGAAAAGAAATCTTAGGCTTAAGTTGGAGATTGTAGGCTAATGACCGATTTTACTTCATTTTTAATAGCAAGTAGAACTTCCTTTGTTAATTTTATTTCTTCTTCAGCTGCGGTAGAGTCTGCTTGTTTATATTTATACAAAGGTAAACCACCAGGGATAACATCTTCAGGTTTAATAAAATGTAGTTCATCGTTTTCTTGCCTTAGGCCACCAATAATTCCTCCAAAATAAATGATCTTGTACTCATCGTCCTGCGGCAAAACCGTTAAGGTAATCTCCTGTCCAACAGTTTTGATTTTGATATTAAATGGTTGCATACGTTTTTTTAATAGCTAACAAAATTCGCTTATGACTTGTTCAAAAAAAAATGCTACAAACCAAATGTTTAAACTGGTTGTAGAAAAAGAGAGTCTTATTATTGTTAAATTTTGTTAAAAGCCAAGGCTTAAGACAAAAGAGAATTAAATTTGAAGATGGTTAAAAGAATAATCTTATTATTGTTAGTGCTTGCACCATTTCAATTACTGGCGCAGAATTTCTTGACAGGAAATATTTACGACAATGATAATAGGGCAACAAGCATAGAAGGCGCTGCCGTAAAAAACTTGACAACCAAAGCTTTTACCTTGTCAGATAAAGATGGCCATTTTGCAATTTCTGCAAAGATAGGTGATTTAGTTTCCTTTGGAATGGCTGGTTTCCAGACTGATACAGTTTATCTAACCAATCTTTTTCCTAAAAATGTCTATCTCAGAATAGCAGTGAATGATCTAAAAACTGTTGATATAAATGGGGTTAAACTTTCGCCAATGCTAAATGGTTTGGGTAACCCTGATAATAAACTACCAGTTAAACAATTAGATTATAGTAAAGAAAAAGGTGGCTTAAGATTAAACCTAGGTTATGGTAAGTGGCGTAAAGAGAATCTTAAAATTCAGGAGTTGGAAGAGAACGACCGCATTCAACAAGAAATAACTAAAAACTTCAATGCCGAAGCCGTAAAAGAACTCCTTAAGTTTGAAGGCCCTGAGGTAAAGGATTTTTTGTCTCTATACCGTCCAACAGTAGAGCAGGTTAAAGCAGAAAAACCTTTTAATTATTCGTACTACATCGCAACTGCTTACAGAGCTTGGATTAAATTGCCAGTAGACCAAAGGAAATTACCGCCATTGCCTAAGTTGAAGGGAAATTAATGTGAAATTGGTTAACTGTCTAAAATGTTTAAGCGGTTAACTGTTTAATTGCTACCTGGCTGTTTCACAAGAATACTCAATCAACCAGTTTATACAATTGCAACAATTAACCTTGTAGTAACAATATTGCTCACTTATTTGAAATTATTCAATTACCATTTACCTTTATCACAAAATCAATAAACATGCTTAAAATAACAACTAAACAATTTTTAACGGCTTTGGTGCTTGGTATGTGTAGCTTAACTGGCTTTGCACAAACTACAACACCTCCAGCTACAAACTATGTTCCGTCTGATGCTTTCGGACCTTTATTCTATACTCAAAACGGAAATGAATATCGCTCTGCAAGCGGTGCTCCAGGCGCTAAGTATTGGCAAAACAGGGTTGATTATAACATATCAGCCAACTTAGATACCGCAAAAAATATGGTGAGTGGTACAATTACCATTACTTATAAAAACAACAGTCCAGATAAATTACCTTACCTATGGCTGCAATTAGACCAAAATACCTTCAAAGAAACTTCTCGTGGTTACCAAGTAACACCTTCACGTAGTCGCTATGGTGCACAAGGCGAAAAATTTGATGGTGGTTATAAAATAGATGGTATTACTGTTTCACAAAAAGCAGCACCGGTTAAATTTACTTCATTGGTAGAAGATACGCGTATGCAAATTCGTTTAGACCAACCAATGGCTGCCAATGGCGATGTGGTTACTGTTAAAATGAATTACTCTTACGTAGTTCCTAAAGAAGGTTCGGATAGAACAGGTCACTTAACAACCAAAAATGGAGAAATCTATGCCATTGCGCAATGGTTCCCACGCATGTGTGTATATGACGATGTAATTGGATGGAATACCCTACCTTATTGGGGTGGTGGTGAGTTCTATTGCGAATATGGTGATATCACGTTCGCTATCACGGCTCCTGCAAGTCATATTGTAATGGGTTCGGGTGAATTATTAAATCCACAAGAAGTGTTTACTGCAGAACAGTTAAAAAGATGGAATGCGGCAAAATTAAGTGATGCTACCGTTCACATCCGCTCGGCAGAAGAAGTTTTAGATCCTAAATCTCGTCCGGCAGGTGCCAAACTAACTTGGAAATTTAAAATCACCAACGCTCGTGATGCAGCTTGGGCTTCATCAAAATCGTTTGTATTAGATGCTGCTCGTATCAATTTACCTAGTGGGAAAAAATCTTTGGCCGTTTCTGCTCAGCCAATAGAAAGCAACGGAATGGATGCTTATGGTCGTGGTGTAGAATATGTGAAAACTACAATTGAACATTATTCAAAAATGTGGTACGAATATCCATATCCAATGGCTGTAAACGTAGCAACTAATATTGGCGGTATGGAATATCCAGGTATTGTGTTTTGTGGTTGGACTGCGAAAAAAAGCGGTGCTTGGGGTGTAATTGATCACGAATTTGGCCATACTTGGTTTCCAATGATTGTTGGTTCTAATGAACGTAAATACGGATGGATGGATGAAGGTTTTAATACATTCATCAATGGTATTTCTCAAGCAGAATTCAACAAAGGAGAATACAAGCCAGCTCGTCCAACGAATATGAATGCCATTGGTAAAAACAACATTGGCAATCCACGTTTTGAAAACATCATGTTAATGCCAGATGGGATGCAAGAAGCTAACATCGGTATCAACTTATACAGCAAACCAGGATGGGGCCTAAACATTCTGAGAGATCAGATTTTAGGAAAAGACCGTTTTGATTTTGCTTTTAGACAATACATCAAAAACTGGGCATTTAAACACCCAACTCCAATTGACTTTTTCCGTTCAATGGAAAATGGGGCAGGAGAAGATTTAGCATGGTTCTGGAGAGGTTGGTTTTTAAACAACTGGAAAAGCGACCAGGCTTTAGGTGATGTAAAACCAGTAATGAAAGATGGTAAATTAGCAGGTTATACGATCCAGGTTAAAAACATGGAAAAATTACCAATGCCTATCATTTTACAAGTTACTACCAAAAGCGGTAAAAAGGACATCGTAAAAGTTCCTGTAGATGTTTGGATGAAAAACACCACTTGGTTAGTTCGTTATCCAACTACAGAAGAAATTACTGGTGTTTTAATTGATCCTGATAAGGTTTTACCTGATGGAAACTCAGATAACAACACTTGGAATGCTGATGGCGCTACCTCAGCTTCGACAACACCACCAGCAAATTTGGATGTGTTTGTAGGTAATTATTCAAATCCTGAAGCACCAATCAAGGTTGCAATCACCAAAGCGAATGGCGGTTTAATGGCTCAATTAGGTGCGCAACCGGCATTTGCCTTAAAATTTTCTTCGGGTACAACATTTGTATTTGAACAAGGAAATTTAGAGTTTACGTTTAACGCAGCCAAAAACGAAATGACCCTTTCAGCTCAAGGACAAGAGTTCGTTTTTACAAAAGATAAATAAGCCAATCAATTCGGCTGATTAAGGGTCCTGCAGCGAAACTGCAGGACCCTTTTCTTTAGAATGACCCTTACTACACACTGGTTGTCGATATAATATATTTACTCTTTATTGGAATAGCGAAACATTTATTTTAATTTGTAATTAATATATAAGCACTTAAAAGAAACAGAATTGCTTCAAGCGTGCCTACATCTTGTAAAATGCTATTTTCATTATCCCTCTTAGATGCATAAAAGTATACATATACGCTGCCTGATTTCTGTATTCATTACAATTACTGTATTAGCCGCTTGTCAACAAAAAGCTGATAATGGTACCTCAAAGATGAGGCCTGATGTCAAAGCAGCGATAGTTATTTACAATGAAAAGTTGGATAATGGAAGGGGAAATGCTGCCATTAAATACTTAGATAGTGCTTATGCTAAGTTTGAAAACCTAGGTGCGCTAGATCGCTGGAATATTTATTGGATAGAGAGCAATTATTATTTAAACTACGATAATAATATTGCAAAAGCGAGCTTATATGCCGATAGCTTAGATTTTATTTTAGAAAGACTGAGTGAAAAACGTACCGAGGAATATGCTAAAACAATCTTTACTAGGGGAAACGTGCTTTTAGCGCAGAAAAAATACAACGAAGCTTTTAAGAATTTTTATGATGGACGCCAATATGCATTGCAGCATATAGATAAGTGCAAGCTTTCGAATTTTACAAGCGAACTGGCCAATATCAAGTTAAAACAAGAAAAGTATGCAGAAGCTGCTAAATATTACAAGTTGGCCTTAAAGGAGATACAGGATTGTGATACAACTAATAACTTCGAGTATCAATTCGTCTATGTGCAGTCTAAAATAAACGCCATTGCCATGGTGTATGAACTTATGGGGAAAACCGACAGCGCCATTGTATATTATAAAAAGACCATAGATTTTATCCAAAAGGCAAAACCCAATAATGAAAAAGATAAAATATTTGCACAGAGGGCACTCGGTGTTGTTTATGGTAATCTGGGAGGTGCCTATAGGGTAAAGCGTGATTATCGGAACGCTGAAGATATGCTTTTGAAGAGTATTGCCATTAATGACAGGCCTGGGTATGAAGTTCAAGACGCCATGACGGCAAAGATTAAATTGGCGAAAGTGTACTTGCAAATGAATAGACCTAGCTCAGCGTACGATATATTAAAAAATGTACAACTGCAACTATCGAATTTTAATGGCGATCAAAATCACAATATTGTAGTTAAAATAGGGCTTTATAGGCTATTGAGCGAATATCATGACCAAGTGGGAGAGATAAAGGGTGCTTATAAAGCGCAAACTAGTTATCATAGATTGAAGGATTCTATTGCCAACGTTAACAAAGGCTTAAAAGCCATTGATATGGACATGGCGTTCGAATTAAATGACCAAAAATATAAATCTGCTATCCTGCAAAAAGAAAGCCAGCTTAAAACGGCTTACTTGGTCGCCTTTGGTATCTTGATCCTCGGTGCGGCATTTTCCCTTTTGTTTTTCTGGCGAGATATGAAAAAGTCTAGGAGTTACATTACTAGGCTTAAAAAATTAAACACTCAAAACCAGCAAACCCTGGCGGCATTAGAACAAAGTCAGGCAGAGAATGATAAAATCTTAAGGATTGTTGCCCATGACCTACGCAATCCATTAAGTGGCATAACAGGCGTGGTTGCCTTGATGTTAGAAGAAGAGGGCTTCTCAGAGGAAACAAGGGAAGAGCTGGCTTTAATTAAGGCGACTGGAGAGAACTCTCTGGGCTTGGTTAATGAATTGCTTCAAGTTAACTTTAACCTAGAAGATTTGACTATGGATGAAGTTGATATGGGTGAACTTGTCCAGTATTGCGCAGAGCTTTTGCGCCATAAGGCAACAGAAAAAAACCAAAAAATTACAGATCATGGCTTCCCTATTATTGTTACGGCCAACCGAGAAAAAATATGGCGGGTATTGAGCAACTTAATCGGTAATGCAATTAAATTCAGTCCTAGGGATAGTAGCATCAAAGTAACCATGCAAAAAAAGGAACATGAGCTCGTTGTTTCGGTAAGTGATAATGGGATAGGGATTCCTCATCAAATGGCTGATAAACTGTTTGACATGTTTACGGCTGCAAAAAGGGATGGTACTGCTGGCGAGCAATCTTTTGGTATGGGCCTTTCCATCAGCAAGCAGATCATTGAAGCCCATGGCGGCAAGCTTTGGTTCGAAAGCAAGGTAGAAAAGGGTACCACCTTTCATTTTAGCTTGCCTATCTAAACCATCGGGCAGTGATTATTAAGGCCATTACTTGATCCTGTTCATGGCCAGCCATAATTTTTCGTCTAAACCATATACGTCTTTTACGTAAGCTACCCCATTTTCCTTAGCCCAAGCGGTAAAATAGGTAATTAATAAAGGAATTGGTCTTTTTGCGGAAAATAAAGTCATTCTTGGTTCGGATAATTTATGGTTCGGACCATATTTTTGAGAGACTTTGGTCTGTGTGGTAGCCAAGCCAAGTTCATTTTTTACATTTTCAAAATCTTCAGCATCAGCGGCCAGGAGTTTTGCAATCGCCAAAGGGTTTTCTAGTCTAATGCAACCATGGCTAATGGCACGATTGGATAAGCGAAATGCTTGTTTGTTATTGGTGTCGTGTAAAAAAATACTGCTAGCGTTTGCAAATGCAAACTTCAATTTGCCTAGTGAGTTGCCAGGTCCAGATTGCTGCACAAACCTAAAGGGCAGTTTGTCTCGATCATATTTGTTCCAATGGATGCTGCTGGGGCTGGTTACGAGCTTATCTTTATAATAAACCTTTATTTTGTGCTTCGCCAGATAATTTCTGTTTTGCCTGGCCATTTCATAAAGCTCACTACTGGCAATGCTTGCCGGAATATTCCATTCTGGATTGGTGTAAAATGAGTCTATGGCGCTAAAAAGCATCGGGGTCTCATGGTCTTTAGGCTTGTCTTTATAGTCGCCTGTCTTTTCGAAATATTTAAGCTTCAACTCATAATCCTTATCGGCACTAGCGCCGACACAAACTTTCATGCTGCAGAGGGTATCTTTGCCTTTAAAATAAATCAAATTAAAAGCTGGGATGTTTACCTGTACAAATTCCTCACCTTTTTCTGGTAATACCCAACGCAGCCGCTCCATATTTACGGCGAGTATTTTTTTAATGGAATCGTTCTTTTCCCGTAAAAGGACATGCTGCAAAACCTTGTACTCCGCAGACTTATCTTGAATTTGTTTGAGTGTATCTATCCTATTGCTAGCGTTAAGTAATTGGGTAAAAAAGATAGAATCTGGCTGCTTAACTTTAATCAAATAGGAGGGAAATACCTCTTTTGGATTTACAAGACCATATTTAATGGTGCTTACATAATTTAAATAGGCATCGGCAAACCTAATCTCCAGCTTTGCCAAGGGCGCATAGGTTTCACGCACTTCACTAAATTTTTGTTTCTTAAAATCTTCTAGCATGGTTGCAATAGTCTCGGTTGAAAATACAGCTGGGTTAATGCCATGCCTGCCACTCGCCCTCAAAAAGGAGATGAGCGTATCCAAATGCTGATCCCCATTTCCAACCAAAAGGGGTATAGCTCCATTCTTGCTGTAAAAAGACTCTATCACCTCACCATGCTTCAACGTTGGTAAAAGTTGGAGTAGTGTTTCATGAAGTACAGTATCAAAGGCTATCGGGTCAAAATTAATATAGATTTTATTATTTAGCTGCTGGCTCAGCAAATCGCCAATAGCTTGCTCTGTTTTAAAAGAGCTCGCTAAATATAATAAAACAAAAAAAGCAGAACCAATTGCAGTATTCTTCAACTTATCTTAAGATAGGGGTGATGAGGTTAGGAGTGAGACTAGCCTATGTTCATGAGAATTAATTCCAGTTGCACAAAAAAGCTATAAGCGAGCATACGCGTATAGCAGCAAACAGCTGGCTGTTCCTAAATTAGGCAGGCTAGGTACACACAAACTAACCAACTAATTTTAGAGTACTACTAAATCGTTTGGTCTTCTATCGTGGCATCGGGTGCGTTATTCTTTACAGATTCAATCCCCTTATCCCTGGCAACCTCACTCTCGTACATTTCGCTGGTGCCAATAACCTGGCCATTACTAGCTTTTAAGTTAAAGTAAGGTTTGCCATTTGTTGAGGTTTTACGCTCGTATCTGTTAAGCTGGGTTGCGTTGTTACTAACAGAAGCAATGCCGTTTTCACAGGCTGCCTTCGTTTTATAGCCCTCACTAGCTAAAATTACTTGGCCATTACCAGCCTTCAAATTAAATTGGAACTCTTCGTTTTTCCTTTTTGTGATTACAAATTTACCCATGGTTAATTTTTTATGTTATAACCGCCTTATAGAAATACCGTACCAAAGGCATATCGTGCCTTGCTATAGGCTAAAGCCAAATCTTAATGTATGGCAACGGGGTAAATTGCCTCATTTTGGTGAGATAGATGCACAAAAACAAATGCCATATTACACCTCAGTTAAGTGTCGCATTGAGCCTGCAATTTGCCTAGCCCTGACAATGCAATTGCAGAGAGGGTAAACGGGATATCGAAAACAGAATTTGAACTGTACTCAACGTTCCCATCCTACTCCATGGCCGTGGAGCCCGTATGTAAGCTATAGAAAAGTATAACAATAAGCATGAGCTGTAAAATGATGATCCCAGCACAGAGGCACTCTCAAGAAACCAGCAAAAAAAAACAACCTAACAAAGCTGTAAGGATATACCAGTTTGGAGAAATATAATGTAAGGATATAGCCGTTTATCTTTTTATCATTGTAAGTATATAACCGTTTAAAATCCGTTTTTTGTAAGGATAATCAAGTATAAGACATTTCATTATTCTTCGAGTTTTCTTCGGGAATTCATTTAGGTTTCTTCGGGAGCTGTTCGGGAAGCGGACGTGTCTGCTTCAGGAAGCGTTCGGGAACGCTTCGGGAAACGGTCGGGAAAATCCCGAAGCCGACCCGAAGCCAAGTCAATCACTTTACGGCTGCGACCCCATCCTTTTACGATGCAGTTACGCCAAGCAATTGAGCAAAAGGCGATGGTTTTTACTGTTTTTTTAAACTCAGGCCATTCGGCAATCGGTCAAATTCGATCAAATCCAGTCAAATTCGGTCACGAAGCCCTCACTGCTAGGTTCTTGAGTTTTGCGTTTCTATGTTTGTTCCAAACTCTGGTGTACCGGCCGGCCATCAGTGTTTCACAATTTAAAGTTTTGAAAAAATGCAAACAATTAGAAACGGGGCAAATGGAGGCTTCTCTGGCAATGGTCTGGAAGCAGTTGATGTGAAGTGCAGGCTTTTAGTCATCGGATGAATATATGCAGCTGTATTTAGTCATCCGATAACTATGGAGTCTAAAACCATTCTCGTTTGCTCAATCAAAAACGGTAGCTTTCTTAGCATCGTAAACTTTTTTCAAATCAATTCAAAGCTAATCATGGCTTATTCTAGGATCAGTGTACTTTTAGTACGAATTATTTACAACAATTTGAGTGATCGAATCCTTAATTGGTTTCTTTCTGAGAGAATAATGAATGCGAAATATATTCAAGGGTCGAAGTATGTCAATTTAATTAATATAATTTGCCAGTTGATTTTTAATTTATACTTTAGCATTGGCCAAAAGCTAAATCTATATTGTAATCAATAAATCATCCCAAGATTTTAATTACAGCCATTTTTACCCGATTATAATCGTTTTATACGAGAATTGGTGATACAAAAAATTGTAGAAATTAATAACAAAAACAGCACTTGTAATGCCGTGAAGCCGATGTTAAAAATTATGACATTGCGCCAATTCCAGTGTTGTGCAATCGGCTAAATCAAAAAGTAACATAAAAACGCTATTATTTACCTTAAAGACGATTAAAAATGAAGAAAAGTAAGACAACATTTTTAGCAATGAAAAACATTACACTTTCATCATGCATTACAATATGCTTAACGCTCGCATCTTGTGGAGACAATTCAAATTTAGCAAAAGGAACTCCAATGGCTTTCTCTGATGCAGAGCTAAAGAAAATGCTGGCAAATAAAGAAGAGTACAAAGGAAAGCCATTTTCAGTTGAAGGCTTTTTGACCTACTCGGCAGGCTTTACTGTTTACACCAACAGACTGCAAACAGTGTCTGTAAAACAAGCGCTCAACAGCGATTATCAAGATAATATTGCTATATCCATGCCTTGGGAGAAGGATGGGAAAAATAGTGTTTATCTACCTCAAAATACAGCTAATGATGAGCCTGTTTTTTATGACAATGAAGGAAAACCGCTGTCTTCGAAAGACAAAGTAATTGTATCCTTCAGTTTAACTGACGCCGAGGTTTTTCCAACAGACATCAGGCTTGATAAAGCCAAATAATGTAAACTTAAGATTTAAAATAATGCAAGTAAATTATCTACTGCTTGCCTTTACAGGCATATTTTTGGCAGGAACATTTTTTCATTACAAATACACGCATAAAAAAGGGACTGAATTTCGATACAAACCCATAACGCTTTTAATTATTGGCATCCTATTTTTGCTTTCATTGTATGGTATTATTGCAGGAAAACCTTATAACGAAATCCTACCCTTTATTCGCTAAAAATATAATATTGCGAATTGAGCTAGTGAGTAAATGAGCAGCACATCGCACGACATCGGTTTGGCATATGGAGGGTTAAGTGCTTCCATGAATCCCGCACGTGCGGGATGCAAGTTTCAACAGCTGTAATGCTATTGAACTTTTGTGCTAAAACCCACCAAATCGCCAAGCCGAAAATCGTTAGCTACAGTTTAAATGAAAACGTAATGAAATAGGGTAGCCCAAGTAAATATGCCAATTGCAGCCACTTTTTGGGGAGCCTATTTACCGACAAGTTTAAGAATAACTGAATGATCAATTTAAAAATACAGCAACACGATAAATGAACATCGCACAACTATTTCAGGTTAAAACTATAAAAGCCAAGGAAAAAGTAAAAACCCTTGGTGAGTGGTTGCTCAATGGCGAATTACCCATTGACGAATTATTGGCTTATGCTGAAATGCAAAGCGCTATTGATAAAGCTACTTGCATAGAGGCTGTAGAGTTGGCCACCAAAAAAATGCCAAACATTGCCGGCGAAATGGTCTTAGCATACATGACAAAATCATTGAAAGACGATGAGCCTAGAGTAAAATGGGAAAGCGCAAAAGTAATTGGAAACATAGCTAAGCTTTTTCCTGCAAAGTTAAAACAAGCGATTAGCAACCTTTTGCCCAATGCCGAAAACAACGGAACGGTTGTTCGCTGGGCAACTGCCTATGCATTGGCAGAAATCATAAAATTGAAAACCCGTAAAGAGAAAGTTGAGGAACGCTTAAGAAGTTGCTTAAATAAATGAACCAGTAAGATGATGTCAATGAATAAGGCGAACCATTTAGTTCGCCTTATTTATTTGAGTTGAATTTGACTTTGCTCTTCATTTTTTAAAAACGGTTCTGTAAACTGTTGGTCTATAAATCACCCTTAAACGAGGCAAAGTTTACAACCTTGCGTGAATAAGTTTGGGGAAAATAATTTAATGCTCAGTTAAATCTCTTGTTTCAATCATAAATGGCTAGATATGCTGTAAGCCACTATTAAAATTAGGTTAAACCTTAGCCTTGTTAGCTCACTAACCACTATTTTTTTGCCCATAGTGTGGAATCTGCACCCTAATTATT
>SEDG01000435.1 GCA_004295885.1 Pedobacter sp.
AGTTCTTAACTAAACTTTCCAACCGTATTACGATGCCCTCTCGATAGCTATAGGGACGAGCTGAGCATGACGAACATCGAGAGATAGACGTCATTCCCACGCAGGTGGGAATCGTAATGAACCCTGTTAGGTTCTCGGTTAAACCTTTGCACCGCATTGCGGTGCCCTCCCAATAACTATCGGGGACATAATGAGGGGGCGGTAACTTTAGCATAATCCCGTCACTTTATATCCTTAAAATTGACAATATTATAATCTTTATTTACTTTGCTATTTAACAAAATCATGAGCTTATGAAGATGGCCTTTTCTATCCAACAAAAAGCAAAAATTGCTTTACTCCTTTTTTGTATCATGGCTTGCACCATATTAATTAGGCTTTTAGAAGATAAAAGCTTGAATAGCATGAACAATGCCTTTGTTTCTATGTATAACGACAGGCTAATTCCTGCAGCAGACCTTTTTTATGTTTCCGAAATTCTTTTCGAAAAGAGAGACTTAATAGAAAAACATCGTCGTTTAAAAATTTCAGTAGCTGAACAAACTGCTAAACTAATGGCAATTCGTAATTTAAAAATCGACTCTGTCTTAAAAAAATACGGACAAACTTTTTTGGTTAGTGATGAAAAAAGTAGTTTACAGCAATTGAAACAAAGATTAATTACACATCAAACACTTGAAAATGATGCAATCTTTCACGCAAACCACAGTGATGTTTTTGCTTTTGAAGAGTTAAACTATTCCTACAAGGAGATTCTTAAAAACTTATCTCTTTTAACCAAAACACAAACATTAGTAGGTAAAGAACTGATTAAAGAATCTGAAAGCTTATATGCCGGAACTAAGATTTACTCAGCCATTCAATTTGTTTTGGCCATTGTAATTGGGATATTGATTGTATCTATCATCTTTGCTTCAAACGTAATTAAGGTGAAGCAGGAGAAATTTAACCTGAATTAAATCTTGCCTAATGGTCGGTGTCTCACCGACCACCTTGTTTTAACTATGGCTTCACCGTATGAGACACCAGCCGATAGGTAACAATTTAACATTCTCTATCCAAATATTTAAATTTTACCCCGTTCACTCACCTTAAATTAGTACATTAGTTTAACCATTGCAACTCTAGCAATCAAGCTTTTTCAAAGCATTTGTTGTCCTTAATTTAAATCCATCAGGTCCACCTTAAGTCCACGTATAGTGCACCTTCACTCCACGTTATATCCACCCTTTCTTTAGTCTTCCTTTAACTGTCCCATAGTGACGTTATGACATTGCTCAAATTGGTAGAGACTATAAATTGGAGTAAAAAGTAGGCATACAAGAAGCATCGAAATAGGCCTGAGTTTGCCAAAATCCTTCGGGTTTTCTTCGGGAATTCATTTAGGTTTCTTCGGGAACTGTTCGGGAAGCGGTCGAGTCTGCTTCGGGAAGCCTTCGGGAACGCTTCGGGAAACGGTCGGGAAACGTTCGACACAGACCCGAATAAAAGTCGAAGCGCACTCGAACGCTTTAGCATCCAAAGGTGATGCAGTTACGATTCGGTTACGATGATATGCTGATGAAAAGATGATGGAGAGGTTCTTCCTTTGCTCCTACTAGTTGTTACGCCGACCAGCTGGTTAATTGAATGAAGCAAAATTGGTTGAAATCTGTCTTTGTATCTGCCAACCATAATCCTGATGGCATTCGCACTCATGCCTGACTCTTTACTTAACGTCGAAAGCGTTTCTACTCCGCTTATACATTCGCGAATCATTCGCTCTTTTTCCTTACGGGGTAATCCTTAATTCCATTTTTTGTTGTCGTTTTAAGCTGACAACCTTTTCTGGAACGAGACAGTGCTTTCAAACCGTTCAAATCAGGTCAAAACCGTTCAAATTCGGTCAAGCCATTTCTAAGGACTACAAGCAATGTTTTTTCCTCATACATTCGTTTCAACGTTACTAGTTCTTTGATTTTATTAAATTCTGTCTTTACAATTACCTAGTCAATCTCATGCCAAAATTTTAATCCTTACTTTTGTAGTAATTTCTTATCTGATAAATCGTTAAAAAATACTTTGAGTACATTAATTGCAGCTGAAGGCTTAGGCCACGGATACCATGACGAATGGCTTTTCAAAAATTTAACACTGGGCATTAATCCTGGTCAACGTGTAGCGTTGGTGGGTATAAATGGCGCCGGTAAAAGCACCCTTTTAAAATTATTAGCCGAACGCTTTCCTCCGCTAGAAGGAAAAATTGTTAAAAACAAAGCCGTTAAAATTGGCTTTTTAGACCAAGAACCTAGCTTCCCGGATGGTTATTCTATTAGTGATTTCATTTTTTCTTTAGAAAATAAACAGCAACAGCTGATTAGAGAATATGAAGAGCTGATTGAAGACCCTAATCCAGATGAGAAAACATTGAACCGCCTATATGAAGAATTAAGCGAGCACAATGCCTGGGAATATGAGCACGAAATCAAAACGATTTTAAGCCGTATGGGCATAAACCATTTACAACAAAAGATAAGCACGCTTTCTGGCGGACAGAAAAAACGTTTGGCTTTAGCCAAATTGTTAATTGAAGACCCAGAGATTTATGTATTAGATGA
>SEDG01000046.1 GCA_004295885.1 Pedobacter sp.
TGCAACATTTCGCCCATTAAGCCGAAAGGAATTCCACTTACTTCTGTTAAGTAAAAATCTGGCTTATTCTTTTCGTAATCGAAATATTCGCCAAACCATAAGCGATTTAAATATGGGAAATGCTCCATGTATAAATTTGCGCTGTTGTTAAACCCATCTGCTTTATTGTATTGGTTTGCTGAGTGTAGATCTATAATTCCAGGATGTCCATTTTGAGTTAAAACACGTTTAACTCGTTTCATGGTAATCCTATCGAATGCTACGTCATCTAAATAAATACCATCGATACCCACATTTTTGGTTAGCCAATTCATCCCTTCAACGTAATAGTTATGCCACCTACTCATTCCGCTATTTACAATGGCTGCATCTTTAATTTCTGGCACAAACCACGCCGCGATATAATCATCTTTAACATGTTCTTGCAACCAAGAAAAGCCGCCACCCTTACCTGTAGAGTAAATTTCGTGACCTAAACTTCTCATCGGGAAAGTTTCATAAGCTCTATTTGATAACTCTCGAACAGTATTGTAAATCTTAACTTTTAATCCTTTAGCGTGTGCCTCATCAATGTATTTTTTCATTTTAGCATGTTCAATAAAAGGATAATTTATCCACGGATTTATTGGGGTAGCATGGTGAATATTTACAACACTTGCACCGGTTGCTTTTATACTATCAATACAACTATATTTATGGTAAAATCTGTTTTCCCACTGAAAATCTGTGTTAATGGTATGAAAGGGAGTAATTAGCAAATTGAAGTTATAATACAGTACATCACCTTTTTTCATTTGATGCTCGCCTGTATAATTATTGGCTAACATCGAACTTCCCTTAATGCCAACGCTTATTCCGCCTTTATTTTCATTACCCCAAGATTTAGGTAACAACAAGGGCTTTTGTAAATAGAAGTTGGTATTTAATGGCCGTATATAACTCTCGTCTCTTAATGAATATTGCAGACCAGCATTTACATTTCCTAGCCAAGTACCATCTTGATTCTTATTTGTAACGTCCCATTTCCAATCAACTTGTTCTGGTCGCAATCCACCTTTCTGACCTAAACCCATCATATAAGTTGCAGCAGTTTTATTGAAAGGAATATGCATGGTAACATCTTTTAAGGCTACATCTTTTAATGCAGTTACTTTTACAGTATAAGCTAAAAAGCCATCAAACTCTAAACTTCCTACAACATCAACTTGTAGACTATCGTTGCTACTTTTAGCTTTCCACTGAACTGTTCCAGCTTCTTTTTTAGTGAACTCAACACCACTATCACTCATCTTAATATTTTTTCCATCAGCTTTGCGCACAAAGTGGAAGTGAATATTTTCGTACAGCAAATTATTCGGCGTTGCGGTAATCTCTGTCATTTCTGGACTAAAGAATGTTTGAATTTGTTTTGGAAAACCATTTTTGTCCAATTCTATTTTTCTACCTAGCAGACTAATTGCATTGCCAACGATTTGCAAAGGGGTGTAAGGTGCAATAACTGTATTTTTTTGAGCTAATGTTGAATTTAACCAAGTTAGACGAGTTTGTTTCCAAGGTTCATTTATTCCATTTTCTTTTGCCAGTTGAGCATCAACAGTAATATTTAATTGAATGGTCTGCGAAGGCGCATTGGCTGCAGAAATAATCACAGTACCAGTATATTTTCCAGCTTTGGCTGTAGTAGGAATAGTTAACAAATTCCATAAGGCTTGCACTTGATTTTGAGGAACATTAACTTCTTTGCTTAGCGCATTTCCATCATAAGCAGTTCCATCGGTATTTAAGCAAGAAATTAGTTTTGAAGAAATTCTATTACCTGCTTTATCTTTTAAATCACTGAATTTAAGCTTCACGTTTTGTAAATCTTTTAAGGCAAAGATTCCTAATTGAAAAGAAAAATTTTCTCCTCTCAAAGCTTTATCTGTAAATGTTTTTTGATTTCCTTTTAACACCCAACGTTGCGGAATATCATTCCTCACGATGATTGGATAATTCCTACTTTCAGGAAAAACCAGATAGGCTGGTTCTAAATTTTTGGCTTTTAGCTTAGTTACTTCATCCGCAGTTGCGATAACCTCCATTGGATAAACGCTGTTGAAAGCATCAATAGACTGAATTTCTAAAGCTTTAGCATTTTGCGCTGTGGAATTAGCTTCTTTATTGGAAATCCAATTTATTAGT
Organism: Pedobacter sp.; assembly: GCA_004295885.1. Taxonomy (GTDB): domain Bacteria; phylum Bacteroidota; class Bacteroidia; order Sphingobacteriales; family Sphingobacteriaceae; genus Pedobacter. The sequence continues at coordinate 2,182 of SEDG01000046.1, forward strand.
TTCTCTTGTTTTGGATAAACTCCTTTTGGATAATTGGACCTCCCTTCGTTTTTATAAGGTTGGTAATAAATATAATAATTGCCTTGCCCACTTTCTGGTTCAAAACAAATTACACCCCTTTCTCTTTCTATACTTAGCGGTAAAATATGCGTTATCTTTTTTCCAGTTTTAGCGTCTTGAACAATAATTGATTTTTGTTCAGGATTTGGGTCGCTCCTGCGCCAAGGTATGATCACTTTGGCGACTTTGCCAATCCCTACAAAACTTACCAAAGCCCGTTGATTCCCTAATGAATCAGCATTCCAAGCATTTTTACCCTTTGTATATTTAATTTCTTGTGCATTTGTATAAAATGAAATTGCGCTCAAAAACAGTATGCTTGCTATTAGTTTTTTCATTAGGAAAGTATTAACAGGTAAGAACTGGTAAATTTAAATTATTTCTTTATTGTTTATGCAGTAAGTGAAAGTTTATACTATAAATGGCTAAGATTTGGCCACTCAAATGATTTTTAGCTTATTTTTATTAATTTTGACCAACATTAAATGTCAGGATGTACACAATTACAGTAAAAAGGTCTAAACTATTCTTTTCAGATTTAACATTGGCATTTAAGCTATTTAGAAAAAATGACCCTTTACGTTTAGCTGGCGCAACTGCTTTTTTCGCAAACTTTGCCTTACCACCAATCTTACTTATTTTAATCAGATTATTCGGCTTTTTTGTTGATAGAAGAGCTTTGGCATCAAGAATATTCGAACGATTATCGAGCATTTTAGATGAAAGCGGAACGGCTCAAATCAGGCAAACCTTAAGAAACATTCGGGGTGTCGATTACAATTGGTGGGGAACAATATTGAGTTTTGTTTTTTTCATTTTTGTAGCTACTACTTTGTTCAATGTGATTAAGAACTCAATGGAACAAATCTGGAAAATTGGGGCCAATGAAAAACTGGGTATTTTATTTACACTAAAAATAAGAGGCAGGTCTATGACAATTATTTTACTTGCAGGAATTTTATTTTTTGTGGGTATAGTAACGGATGGAATACAAGCCATAATTGGAGGTTATATCAATAGCGCATCGCCTACCTTTGGCAAGGTCTTTCTATCCATCTTGAACCAGATTTTATTTATACTGATTGTTACCACTTGGTTTACCGTATTATTTAGATTTTTAACAAGTGGCAGACCAAGTTGGAACACAGCGATTAGAGGCGGTTTATTAACAGGAATTTTATTTACACTTGGCAAGTTTATTTTGCGCATTGCATTGCCACTAAGCAACATAGGTAACATCTATGGCGCTTCTGGCTCAATTATATTGATTATGCTTTTTGTATTTTACTCTTCATTTATCTTCTATTATGGAGCATGTTTCGTTAAGGTGCTTAGCGATAATACTGAACACGGCATACGCCCGATAAAAGGAGCGTTCTTATATGAACTGAAGGAGATAGTAAAAGCAAAAGACTAGTTAGTTGGTAAGCCAACTCTCTCAAAACCTTGCATTTCGAAAACAGCTAATTTATTTAAAAGGTTGCAGTGCAATGTTCCGAAAAAATTAAAAATTCCATTTTCATTTTTTCCCTCGATACAAATACTCTGTTTTAAAATGTCTCTTTGTGCTAAATTTTGGTCGCTAAGCAAGACATTTTCGTCCTGGATATTCACATCTTTTGCTTCAATTGCAAACTCTTTTAATAGCGCTAAAAAGCTTTGTCCGTTTAGTAGTAGTTCTTTGATATTCATGGCGATAGGTTTATGGTTAGGTAAGAACCATACATCAATTTTAAAGCCAAAAAAAATGGATAAACTAATAAAAGTTTATCCATCAATTTTTAAGACAAAGGGATGATATTTAGAATAACTTATAAGCTAAGCCTAATGTATATAAATTCAATTTTGTAGATTGATAACCTGCTTCATTTATTTTAGACAAACCCAATTCGTAGCGTAAATCGATTCCTAACTTACCAAGGTCTACTCCAGCACCGAATTGCCACGCGAAGGATTGGTCTTTAAATTTTCCACTGAAAGCAGCAGAAGCAGCTTGAGAAAAATTTTGGTCTTCATTTAACATAAACGAAACTACTGGTCCAGTATTTAAACGCAAACCAACACCAGCTGCACCTAATTTTGTTCCAACTAAAACAGGTACATCAAGACTAGTGAATTTTACTTCATTTTCTTGACCAGCGCTATTTACTAAAGTTGTATTCTTTCCTGACAAATAAAGTTCTGGTTGTAAGTGTAAACCGGCAGCACCAATACGAGCCCAAACGCCACCATAATATCCTGCTTGATTATCACTACTGAAAGTATTTGTAGTATTAAATTTAGAAAGATTCAATCCTCCTTTTAATCCAAATTGAAAAGAAGGAATCACTTGACTAAATGCTAGATAAGCAAAGCAAGTAAGCATAAGGGTTAAACTGATTTTTTTCATAACGAGATAACAATAATTTAAACGAAAATGTTTTAACGTAAAATTAATAATATTTTTAATTGAAAGCTAAAATGTGTAGTTTTATTACTTCCTATCAAATTCAATATTACTTATAGCCACAATTCGTTACTTATTGAATGGACTTTACATTTAACGCTTACGCAATATTTCTAATCGCTTGCGGTTGCACAACAATACTTTTAGCTTATTACATTTTTCGTAGAGGCGGAGATACTGTAAAGTGGTTTTCAATGATGATGCTTTCGAATGCCATTTGGTCTATTGCCTATGGATTTGAACTTGCAAGTACTACGCTTTACCAAATGAAGTTTTTCATCAACATTGAATATGTTGGTATTGCTACTTTGCCTTTAAACTGGTTTATATTCTGTTTAAACTTCTGCGGTAAAGAATGTTGGTACAAGAAACCTATCAACTTAACTTCAATTTTGATATTTCCTTCACTTACCATTTTAATGGTTTGGACAAATTCTTTTCATCACCTTCATTATAAAAATTTATCCGTAAATAATGATGGCCCATTCCCTATGGTGGCTATCGATACCGGCCCGTGGTACCTGATTTTCACAATTTATTTTTATCTACTACTTGCTGCTGGATGTTATCTAATTTTCATAAAATTTAAATCCTCAGACCCAATCTATAGAAAGCAAAATTATAGTATTATCATAGCTGCGTTTATTCCGTGGGCAGCAAATGTTTCTTATTTGTTAGGCTTTAGGCCACTTGGCTATATTGACATAACTCCTTTTGCATTTATAATGACCACCTTTTTAACGTTGATTGGGATTTACCGTTTCAAGCTGTTTGATATTATCCCAATCGCAAGAGAGAAAGTATTGGAATTGATGCAGGATGGCTTTTTTATTCTCGACCAAAAAAATCGAATTATCGATTATAACAAGTCAACAAAACAATACATCAATATTGGGAAAGAGGTTAATCTGGTAGGCGCTGCAATTGAAGATGTACTACCAGACCAACCTAAACTTTTTGAGCGTATTAGGGAAAGAAACACTGGAAAAGTTGAAATAAGCCTCCTAAAGGATGGGCATAAACTCTATTTGGAAGCTGAAACCTTATTCTTAAACGACTCAAAGATTAACAGCGATTTCAGCATAATCAAACTTCAAGATTTAACTAATTTAAAAAAGGAAGCGAACAGAGTAAAAGACCAAGCTAACGAGCTCGAAAAGTTAAACCAACTAAAAGATAGGATATTTTCTATCATCGCCCATGATTTACGAGGTCCGTTGGTAAACCTGTCTGAGGTTTTAAAAATGATTACTAACGACCAAATTACCATAGAAGAGTTTAAGGATATATCCCCAACACTTAGCAAAGACATTATTTACACAACAGACCTGTTAGAAAACATCCTGCATTGGTCTAGAAGTCAACTAAAAGGTTTTGGAATTAAAAAAGAATTTTTTGATCTGCGTAATTTAATAATCAATGAAATTAATTATCATCTGCCAGCCGCGAGCCTGAAAGATATAGAGATTATTCACGATGTTTTTCCTGGAGAAATGGTATACGCAGATATTTTAATGATTCAGATTGTAATGCGAAACATTATTAATAATGCCATAAAATTTTGCAACAAAGATTCTCAAATACACATTACTGCTGTTTATCAAAAGGAAGGAAATATGCTTATCTGTATAAAAGACGATGGGATTGGCATACAAAAAGACGTGATAGATAAATTGTTTTCTGAAGAAAACATATCTACAAGAGGAACACTAAATGAAAAAGGAACTGGACTAGGCTTGGTAGTCTGTAAAGATTTTGTGAGAAGAAATGATGGCGAAATCACCGTTACCAGCGTAGAAGGTCAAGGAGCAAAATTCTGTATAACCTTACCTACTTCAAAAAAACAGGAGCTTAATTAAAAATTAAGCTCCCGTTAAATCTAATGACCAGTTACTTCGTCTATAGCTTGTTGCTCCTTTAAAGCATCTACGTTATTTTTGTTTCCAAAATTAGATGTTTTGTCAGCAAAATATTCTAAAATACCAACTATGGCATCTAAGTTATCCGCAACTCGTTGGTGCATATCTGGCAAGTCACTATCTAACTTTTTATCTCCAAGTTCAATATTGTCGACTTCAATTTTCCCTATTTTTTGGATGATGGCTTGCTGTGAGTGTTGTAAATCTTCCAATTCTCTCACAATCTTTTCCATTAATTCAAACTTCTTTAGCGTATCCATAATTTCTATTTTCTTAACGTTAACATTCTATTTTATTCTTGTAGAACGGATATTTCGTTAAAAAGTTTGAAATTTCTTATGTCGCTATTGCAAATCTAAATTATAACTAATAAATTAGTTTAAAAATACAGCTATATGAAAAAGTTTATTTATACGCTCGCTTTGGCTTTTACCTTACAAATTTCCTTTGCACAATCTGTGATTTTAGATAAAGAGAAGTTACTTGAATTTTATCAAACTCAACGTTATGCGGATGCAGCTTTATATCTGCAAAGCATTTATCCAGCAGACACTAAAGATGTAAAGGCTTTAAGCCAAATGGCCTATTGTAACATGATGGCGGGTAAGTTACCGGAGGCAGAAAAAAGTTATTTAATGATAAACGAAATTCAGCCGAATATGATGCCTGTCCTTTTTAATTTAGCTAATATCAACACAAGAAGAGGAAATGATTTAAAAGCTAAAGGTTATTTAGAAAGCATTGTTAAAATAGACAGCACAAATTTTAATGCTTTTAAACAGTTAGCTGGCCTAATAAAGGATAGCCTACAGCTAAAAATTGCTTATCTGAAAACGGCTAACGCCCTAAATTCAGCAGATGCTGATGTAGCAACAGACTTGGCTCAAGGATATAGAGATTTAGAAAAATGGGCCTTAGGTTATCAAGTTTTAAAAGTGGCAATTGCAGCAGATACGAGCAATTTGTTTCTATTACAAGCGCAGTTACCCTTTGCAAACGAACTGAAAAAATATAAAGAAGTAATTTACGTTGGCGAGAAATTACTTAAAGATGGTGCTGACGCGAATGTGGTTAAGGATGTAGGAAAAGCATACTATTATCTAAAAAATTACGAAAAGTGTATTAGTTACTATCAAATGCTCGAAAAGGTTGATAAACAAACAGAGATGACCCTTTATATGATGACTTTAAGTTATCGCGAATTAAAGAACCTAGAAATGGCAACAACCTATGCAAAGAAAACCATTGAAGAAGGTATTTCGCCAAACACGAGCACATATTACAGTTTATTGGCCGGCGTACAAGAAAGCAATGGCAAATTTACAACAGCTGCAGCATCATATAAAAGAGGTTTAACTTTTAGTGAAAGTGGAAGCACATATTATAGATTGGCCTTATTGTTCGATTTGAAATTAAAGCAGTTAAAAAATGCTTCTACCTACTACAATCTCTATTTGGCAAGCAAACCTGATCCGAAAGTAGAAAAAGGACAAATTGATTATGTAACAGGCAGATTAGCAGACTTAAAGTCCCTTATGAAATAGATTCGAAGATTGGTTTAACAGCTGTCCAGAATTGGTCTAATGCAATTATTCTTGGTTTTAAGAAGGAGATTAACGCTTGCCAATCATTTTGATTGAAAATACTTACTCCATTTAGAGTGGTTGAGATTCTGGCTAAAGGTGCTCCAAAATCGTTTACAGTTTCTTGTTCCCAAGTCCAATCTTCAGCTAAAGCATCTTTAAACAAGGTTTTAAAAGCTAAAAATTGTTCAAAGTATAGTTTTCTAATTTCCTTATCGGGATGGGTGATATCTATAGAAATTGTTGCCTGTTTTTGCTCAGCATTCATTCTAAAAAAGATATGTTTTACGCCAGTTTTGTAGTTTACCCAATTAATATCTAGGCCTTCGGCAGAAGGAATGGGTTTCATATATTTCCCAAAAGTAATCCAAAATTGCTGGCGGAGTTTTGAAGCTTCTTCTTTACTATACATTATTTTGTTGTAGAGCTTTGGCAAAATTCTATACAGTTTGAAAGAGTTTTGTCAAAGGTTAAGTTTTTTGGCTTATTGTAGGTTTTTTGTAGCCGAACAATTATTAATTAAACCTTATTGAACGAAAATACTTTTTTGTAACGCTGAGCGTAGTCGAAGTGCAAAAAAGATTGTAGTGAAAGCAGGACCGGGTTCACAAAAGAACTAATGCCTCTACTTTTCTAAAGGCTCTTGTTTCATGCTTGTGCTCCTTGGTCTTTACTCTTTATTCCTTGCTCCTTAATCTATTTATTCCCCATTAACCTAGAAACGTACTTCCCAATAATATCAAATTCCAAATTGACAGTATCACCTACTTTAACTTCGTGTAAGTTGGTATGTTCAAACGTGTAAGGAATAATAAAAACAGAAAATTCATCTGTTTGAGAATTCACAACAGTAAGGCTAATTCCGTTTACACAGATAGAACCTTTTTCTACCGTTACATTTCCCAAAGTTGCATCGTATTTGAAACGATATTCCCAACTTCCATCTAGTTCATTTACCAAAACACATTTAGCCGTTTGGTCTACATGACCTTGTACAATATGTCCATCTAAACGAGCATTCATTTGCATACAACGCTCTAGATTTACCTTGCTACCTACTTTTAAATTGCCAAGGCTGGTTTTATTCAGCGTTTCTTCAATGGCAGTAACCGTATGAGCAATATCGCTTAACGAAACAACGGTTAAACAAACTCCATTGTGTGCCACGCTTTGGTCTATTTTTAGTTCAGCGCAGATAGCAGAATTCACTGTAAAATGGATATTTGTTCCTTCTTTTACTATATTTTTTACTTCTCCAAGCGTTTCTATTATTCCAGTAAACATTACTCTATTTCTATTAAACTATGGTTTGTGTATGTTTAATTATTTTGGCGTTTTAACACGCTTTCCGCTAAATCTTTTTGGCTATCCTTCTACTACCTACCGCAGGCAGGCGCTCAGGATGACAGCCAAAAAGGATACCGCTTCAATCGTTACGCAACGCCAGAAAGTTTTAAATATATTTCTTTCTATTTTTTTTCCAATTACTACCCGCATCAATATTTATCCCCAGGTTAGCAATTTTTGCTTTTTCTTTTTGCAACATTAAAACAGCAGTAATTGCAGCTAACATTGCTTCTTCTTCATTGTCGTTTTTTAAACTATCGGCATTAAAATATTTGCCTACAAAATGGGTGTCAAACTTGCCCGAGGTGAAGGCTTCATGTTGCATTACAAATTTACCAAAGCTTAATGTTGTTTGTATGCCCGTAATGTCATATTCATCAATGGCTCTAATCATTCGTAAAATGGCCTCTTCCCTATTTGCGCCAAAGGTGATGAGTTTTGCAATCATAGGGTCGTAATAAATTGGAATGTCCATTCCCTCTTCAAAGCCGTCATCAACCCTAACGCCATTTCCTTTTGGGGTTTTATAAGTTTGCAAAGTACCAATATCTGGCAAAAAATTATTTAATGGGTCTTCTGCATAAACCCTTAATTCCATAGCATGACCGCTAATTTTTAAATCTTCTTGTTTAAAACTTAAGGCTTCGCCTCTGGCTATTTTAATTTGTTCTTTTACCAAATCTAATCCCGTTATCATTTCCGTAACCGGATGCTCAACTTGTAAACGAGTGTTCATTTCTAAGAAGAAAAAATCTAGGTTTTCATCTAAAATAAATTCTACTGTTCCTGCGCCGACATAATTTACTGAACGAGCCACATCAACAGCGCATTTACCCATTGCTTGTCTAATTTTTTCTGTTAGAACAGATGATGGGGCTTCCTCAACTACCTTTTGGTGTCTCCTTTGAATAGAACATTCACGTTCGAACAAATGCACAATATTGCCGTGAGTATCACCTAAAACTTGTATTTCTATGTGCCTTGGCGAAGTAACATATCTTTCAATAAACACCGATCCATCTCCAAAGGCCGAAGTTGCTTCGCTAACAGCCAAATGCATTTGCTCTTCAAAATCGGCTGCTTTTTCTACAATCCGCATACCCTTACCACCACCACCAGCCGCTGCTTTTATTAAAATTGGAAATCCAACTTCAACAGCTCTTTCTTTTGCTTCATTGATATCTGTAATTGCTTCTTCAGTTCCAGGAACCATAGGGATATTATATTTTAAAGCCGCTGCTTTAGCAGATAATTTATTGCCCATTATTTCCATCGCCTCTGGCGTCGGACCAATTAAAATCAATCCTGCTGCTGCAACCTCTCTTGCAAAACCTGCATTTTCAGATAAAAATCCATAACCAGGATGAATTGCTTCAGCTCCAGTTAATTTACAAGCATCAATAATTTTTGAAATAACCAAATAAGATTGATTTGAGGGTGCCGGACCAATACAAATTGCTTCATCCGCATAACGCACATGCAATGAGTTTCTATCAGCCTCTGAAAAAACAGCTACCGTTTTTATACTCATTTCTTTTGCGGAACGCATGATACGCAAGGCGATTTCTCCGCGATTGGCAATTAAAATCTTTGAGATTTGAGACATATTAGAAGTTAAGATTTTTAATTACTTGAATAGTTTGGTCAATCATCTCTTCGCTCACATCTAAATGCGTTACAAATCTGATGGTTTTATTAGAAGTTGAGTTACATAAAACTCCTTTTTCTTCAAATGCGCTAACAACTTGGTCTACATTCAAACCAGCTTTTACATCAAAAAGAACAATATTTGTTTCAACCGGCATTACGTAACTTACAAACTCTGCCTGCTCTAATTCGTTTGCTAAAGCTTTTGCATTTTTATGATCATCTGCCAAACGATTAACGTGATTGTCTAAAGCATAAATCCCCGCAGCGGCTAAAAATCCTGCTTGTCTCATTCCGCCCCCTAAAACTTTTCTAATCCTGGTTGCTTTTTTTATGGTTGCTTTATCACTTAAAAATACAGACCCAACAGGTGCACCTAATCCTTTAGAAAGACACACCGAAATGCCGTCAAAAAAACAAAGCAGCCTCCATATCAAATATCTTGGCAAGCTTTTCTTCCAAAGCATTTACCGTTGGGTCTTCTCCAAAAACATCGTCACCCACTTTTGCACTCATCATGGCATCTAGCATTCCTGCTGTTGGCTTGGTAACTGTATCGCTTCTAAAATCTATTTTCATTATATATCGTAAAGTTGGAATGTTTTAAGGTTGTAAAATTGAGTTATATCTTGCTCCTTGACACTAGCTACTTTCTACTTCGCAATAAATTTAAAAAAATCTGTGAACTCTCTATTCCAAAACCATTCTTTATGTTCGCCATCTGCTTTTTCTATCAATTTAATGTTTTTGTTTTTCCCATTGGGATTTAAGATTTGATAAACGGCATTCATATCTGTAATCATCGCCTTACCTTCTAAAGTGCCCGCTACGAAATATATCTTACTGTCTTTCAAATTTGGCAAAGCATTTTTCAAATCTTCCTCAATCGGCTTCGCCAACCAAAATGCAGGGGAAAACACACCTGCTTTTCCAAAAACTTTTGGATAAGTAGCTAAGGCATACATCGAAATTAATCCACCCATGGAGCTACCCGCTATTGATGTATTATTAGCAGCTTTTAAGGTGTGATAATTTTTATCCATAAAAGGCTTTAAGTTATTAACCAGAAAATCAACATATAATTTCCCTTTACCTTTTCCATATTGACTATCATAAGGATTATATTCCTTTAACCGCTTCCGCCCAGTTTAGTACAGCTACTTTTACTGTAGTATCATTTTGAAGTTTCAAAGACCTATTTCCAATTGTATTTCCCTTCGCTCCAGATTCTACCTTAGTCCAGTTGCCTCTTGTAATCTTGTATTCATATCGCCCTGCAGGTAATTGTTTTTCAATAACATAATTCCCTTCCACATTCTTTAAAAATTTAAAGTCTGCATTATTAGGTTTCCAGTCATTAAAATTACCAGCCAAAAAATAATCGGGAAGTGAATCTTTACTTTTTGGAATATTTTGTAACTCGAATTTGATTTTGACTTGAGCAACCGAGGTCACAAATGCAAACAGAAGTGTCAAAAATAGGCTAAAACGTCTCATTAATTTTAAGAATTATAGATTTTGAGCTAATTTTCAAATCATTTAACAAATAAATAGAAATATTTACTTTTTTTATCATTTATATTTACAAACGAAAATCAGAAGCCAAAAACTTGCGTCTCTAGAATGGATAATGTCAACATCAAAAAATTAGCTCAAGCCTTAAACCTATCTACATCTACAGTTTCTAGAGCATTTAGAGATAACAGCGATATTAGTAAAGAAACAAAGGAAAGAATTTTGGCAATGGCGAAGGAAATGAATTATCAGCCTAACCATTATGC
>SEDG01000436.1 GCA_004295885.1 Pedobacter sp.
ATCTCTCCGATTGTCGAGATGACGCCCACAGGCGAGATGACGGCAACACGGAGATGACGGAATGAGTTGAGATAACGAATGTTTGTTAATTCACATTACCAACGGTACATTACACCCACTTTAAAATGAATATTACTCGCGTCTGTTTTAGGCCAATCCCAGTAAAAACCACCGTCATCCTTTAAACGCCATTGGTAATTTAATGACTTGATGTAGCTCAATTCAGAGTTTAAGATGATCCGCTTAAAATCCCAAGCTAGTTTACCTGTAAAGGCATAATCTATCCAGTGTCTTCTCACTTCTCTGATCGCTGTTGCACTGTATAGAAAATCGTTGTTGTTAACAATTCTGTCTACACTAAAACCAATAGTTTTTAACTTTTTTATCCAGGCGACATTAAAAGATTGTTGATTACTTCCAGCACCTATTCCAGCACCCAATATCTGCCCTTGGTTAGTATAACCGCCCACTACCTGCTGATGTAAATACCAGGATGGCCCAGCCCTTAGTATGTCTGTTTTCGGTGCTTCCAATTGTGTAAACTCAATTCCCAATTCCAAATATTCATCTACTCTCTTAAGATCTAATAATTTCCTAAAACCAGCAATGTAGGCTCTTGAATGCTCGGGTTCAGTTAAATAATCCCTTGTGTTAACAGAGTGATCATTCCTGCCAAATTCTAAATAAACCTCTGCTTTTGCTTCAGGCATTACCCATTTGGCAAAGGCCGAAAAGTATTGATCCCTTTTAGCATTATCCTCTCCATCAATATTATTAACCCGATCATAATATTTCAATTTATTGATACTATTAAAAATTGGCAGATAATCTGAAAGCGAATTACCCATATCATTATGATAAACGATAAATGTGCGACTAGCTCCCAAATAAAGACCTGGCACCCATTTAGGCTGATAATTAAAGCTAATGCCAGACAAATACCGCCAATCTCTTGGTTTAGCAGTAAACAACTTGCCCTGCGGGATGTCTACTCCCGATTGCTCTAAGTGGCCTGCGATAATTTGAGCTTCAATTTTACCGATGTAAACATCAACTGGCCTGGTTGTATTTAAGGTAAGGTGTTTAAATCCAGTAGCATTATTACTCATTAATAATGAATTTTTGATGCCAGGCCCCCACCACAAGTTCTCGGTAGATAGTCCAAAAGAAACAGGGTCAAAATTGAACCTGATACTGCTTTGTCCCCAATTGGCCTTTTGGTATGATCCTGGATTAAATCTCGAAGGGTTATCAATACGGTTATACACAAAACTGGTGTATGCTTTCAAGAATGCAACATCCCCTGTATTGTCTTCAGGACCCTCAAAAGCTTTATTTTCTGCATAAACCAGTTCTGGTCTCAATTGGATACTTAGGGGTCCAGCTTTAAAGTAAACACCTCCAGACAACATCGCTTGATAACCTTTGGCTTGCACCATCGAGTTGTCATTCATCCCATAAGGGTGATGGCTATTGTATTGCTGTTGCAACACAAATGGCAAGACATGTAATGCGATATTACCTTTTTGGTTCTGGAACAATAATTTGCTAAAGCCATTACCACTTTGTAAACCAACTGGCCTTAATAGAAATGACGCTCCAGTGCTATCCGTACCCAAAAGCTGTTTACGTCTATAACTATCTTCCACGTTTTCTAATAAACCTAACGACAAGGTCTGAGAAAATGTTTTTTCAGAAAGGGCAATTAAACTTAAGAAGAATAAAAGGCAGTAGGATTTTTTGATCTTTGAGGTACAAAAAAATAGGTTTCTCATAAACAATGGATGATTTTTTTTGGGATGAGGCTAAAACCAAAATTTAAGCTGTTAAATTTCACTTTTTTAACAAATGTAATACATTAATTATATGTTACGACATAAAAATCTACACAAGCCGGCTGCTATAAGCGCAGTGCATTTATAATGACAAGCTAAGCATCATATTTACCGCAACTCGTACAGCTATTTATTATACCCTGCCACGTCTATTACCATATTTAATTAAAAAGTAAACCAGCTGAATTGCTTTTTCCACTCCATTAATCAGCTTATATTTCCGTTGAATTACAAGCGTTTCTTTTATAGCGGCAAATGAGCTAGAAATACCACCTGTTCTGAAGTTTGCGATTAATTTCTCTACAAAATAGAACTGAAAGCCATTTTGTTCAGCCCTTATCATAAAGTCATAATCTGCCGAAGACCTATAACTTTGGTCAAACGTGATTGTTTGGTATACACGCTTATGCACAAAACAAGTAGGATGAGCTATCATGCCGTTTTTTAAATGGGTAAGTCTTTGACCGATAATTTTATCTATTTTCTTTTCTAAATCTATATATCGTAACAGGCCATGAAAAATAGCAATCTCTGGTTGCTGCAAATAAGTATTTACCATAATCTCTACAGCATCTTTTTCGTACCAATCGTCACTGTTTAACAAGCCAATCAATTCTCCACTTGCCATAGCAATCCCCTTGTTCATGGCATCATAAATTCCAGCATCCATTTCAGAAACAAGTGTTAGTTTGTCTGCATATTTATTAACGATCTGTAGGGTGTTATCTGTTGATTTTTTATCTATGATGAT
>SEDG01000437.1 GCA_004295885.1 Pedobacter sp.
AAATTGCCGCCAGTTTCTACACTTCCTCTAAAGTAAGTTGTGTTTCTACGTTGGTTTTCCATTTGATTGGTAAACGTAAAACTATAATTGCTTCCTATTATAAACTGCTCTTGCAAGGTGTTTTCCAGTCCAGGTGTGGCTTTATAAAGGCTGTCTAACTTCAATGAATCCCTTTCTGTAGGTTTTACTAAATTTATTGATATTGGATTTAAACTATGCTCCTTATGCAAGTTTTCCTTCCAGTTATATCCAAATTCACCTTTAAAGGAATTTAATTTGTATAACGAACCTCTACTTAAAAGCTGATACGATAAGGAGGCAACCGTACGTGGTATAAAAGAATTAGTAACACTTGGTTTGTAGAAAGGAACAATAAATTGAGGGAAAGTTAATCTTCCTTCTGCGGTAAATGAATAGGAGTCAAGCCCTCTTGCTGGTCCGCTTACCTGTGTTTCAAATCCGCCACTTACACTTACATCTAACTGTTCTGCACCTCTAAATAAATTTCTGGTTGTTTGTGTTAGTTTTACTTCAGAACCTACAAAATTATTCGATTTGTTTGTTCCGTTAACCGAGAATGTTAAGGAGTTTTTCTTTAGCGGAGTGAGGTAAATATTTAAATCAAGCTGATTGTTTTTGAAACTATCAATTGGTAAAAATTCTGCCCTAACATCTCGAAAAGCTCCAATATTAACCATCCTATTTAAAGATTGATTGTGGTCTTTGCGGTTATAGTTTTCACCTTTTTTAAAGAAAACCAACCTGTCAAATAGTTTAGGCTTAAAAGTATTTCTGTTATCGTAAATGTTAAAATCGTTATACTTTAAAGGCGTTAAAGTTTTTAATATGCTATCTCTTCTAAGGCTGTAATTTGGGTAAATATTTATTGAATTAATGGTGTAAGGTTTTATGCCTGCCTCTGGTGCCGTACGTTTAACATTTACATTAATGTTTACTAAATTTTTACCAATTGTGCTGTCTACTTGTAAAATCAAATAATCAGGACTAAAGTAAAAATAGCCTCTTTCTTTTAAATCGTTATCTATTCTAATTCGCTCATTTTTATAAGTATCTAAGTCATAAAAATTGCCAACTTTCAATAATGTATTACCCTTATTTTGGTCAATGATATGCGTTAAAACACCTGTGTCTTTTGGGAAAGTGATGCTATTTATTTTGTACCTAATTCCAGTATTTGTGGTGTAAATCGCTTTCCCCTTTTTTCCTTTTACTACAGTATCTCCAGTAACTTCGGCCTGCAAATAACCCTGACTAATTAGGTAGCTCTTTAAAACATCATTATTGTATTTGATTTTTACTTCACTCAATAAAACAGGAGGTTCTCCAATTTTATTTTTTAGCCAATTGCCAATGCCTTTGGGCTTTACGGTGTCTGGGGCTAAATTGTGAATGAGCAATTTATATTTTATTCCTAGAATCGATTTGTTTGGCCTAGGTCTGGTTTTGTTTTCCAAAGTCTTTTTAACCTCTTTTTGGTCATCAATTCTTTTGCTTGAATCTGGGTTGATGTTTATTTCAGCGCCAGTATACAAGTATTGTCCAGGTTTTAATCGCCGAGTTGTACTGCAACTAGCCACAACCAAACAAGCCAATAAAAATACTATAGGTTTAATTAGTTGTTTCATCTTTTGGTTTCTGTTCTAACTGATTTCTTATTTTCTTCTTACGCGATTGGAAAACTTCCCTAAACTTGTTATAATCTACAACTAAGGTAAGACCGATACCCGTTTCAATTACTTGTGCATCAATTACAAAATCGTTTTGATTTCTTCTGTAAAAACGCAATCTATATTTTCCATCGGCAGACAAGGCATACTCTACATTTAAGTTTCCTGCTATGTTAGATGAGCTTTGTCCAGGAACTTTAGGGCCCTCTATACCGAATGAACTTCCAACGGTAATTGTTAAACGTTCATTTAATAGTTTTTTAGAAAGGCCAACTTCTAGATCTGTTTTTTGCTCCAATGACCCTGTAGAATAATCTTCTGAAGAGTTTAGGTTAAAGTTTAAATCTACTCCTTGAATTAAGTCTGAAGCAAGATTGTTTAACTGCTCTGTTAATAATTTACTTACGCTAGAACGTGCCCAGGTAGAAGCTCCTCCGCCACCGCCAGCTAAACTTTGAAAAGGATTGTTAGCTATAAATCTGTTTAAGGCTAGCAAAGCGAAAACTTGTTTGTTCAACTCGCTTTCATCTCTATTTACGTTTTGCAATTTGGTATAAACTGTTCCTGATAAAGCGCCTCGCTCGTTTTCAGGTAAATCTATTTTGAAAGAAATTTTTGGTTTGAGCAATTCTTCCTTCATGTATAAATAAACTTGAAACGGTAATTTCGTTTTAGCCTGAACATTATCTGGTTCATTAATCAAGTCAATTGGTGCAGCGTTAACTTCATATAAAGCAGTTAAATCTACTGTTGCTGCGGTAGGCTCACCTGTCCAAATGATGGTACTTCCTTTTACGATTTTAAATGGTCTTTTTCCAAGTGGTGCAACGGTTAAACTATACGAGCCTTCTTCCACTTCATATCTTCCTGTTAAACTTATTTTTCCGCTAGGGTCCTACAATTCCTTCCTGTTCTATGACAGATGGGTCGTTGATTGGCAAAGCATAAAAGAATTTGGTTCCTTTATTCACTTTCACGTTCATATTCACATCTGGCTGATTTAAATCTCCACGAACTTTAATGGTACTGGTTAAAAACACCGTTCCGTAAATCATGTCATTATCAGCTGCCGTAGAATTAATCGCCCTAAAGTTATCTGTAGTAATATCTAAGCCAAACCTTACATTCTTAAAATCGGTGGTGTAAATATTGCCATCAATAATGGCTTTTTTGCCTAATGAATCAATCAGGGTGAAATCGTTAAGCCTTACGCCTTCATTATTAAATGTAATTTCTTGCGTTGGTATCGTGAAATAAGAATTGATGTAGGCTACGTTAAATCCTGCATCATTAAACTTCAATGAACCCAAAACTTTCGGAGCGGTTAATTCTCCTTTCACTGTAAATTGCCCAGTAACCGTTCCTTTTCCCTGCCTAATTTGGCCAAGACTAACGCTTTCTACCTCTTTTAAATCTATCTTATCTATATTAACCACCAAGTCTAATGCACTTTGCGGCGCTGTATAATAAAAACCACTAGCCCTCAATTCATGAACGCCTTTTAATCTTGC
>SEDG01000438.1 GCA_004295885.1 Pedobacter sp.
AAAAGCAATAATGGTGTGCTTGTTCTGGTAAATTTAGAAATCGAAAATGGATGTTTTAATTCTAATTCAAACTCCTTGCAACTTATTTTCATTATTTATCGTCTAATCATTAAAGAGGTTTCACAAACCTTAGGTTATATTTGTTCATTTTAACGCTAATAGCCATGAAAACTATTTCAAGATTACGGTATTTTCTTTATTTATCCATACTAATTGTTGGATGTACCACAGGAAAAAATGCATTACAAAAAGGAAACTACGACCAGTCGGTTTTTAAATCGGTTGACCGTTTAAAGAGTTCTCCTAAAAATGCAGAAGCGATGTATGTTTTACCAATTGCTTATGATTTGGCCTTGAAAGAACATTTGCGTAAAATTGATGAAGCAAAGGTTTCTTCGGATGTTTTAAGATGGGAAACCATATTGGCTCACTACCAAAAAATTAACCAATTAAGCGATGAAGTTAATGGTTCGCCAGTTGCCTTGGGTTTAATTCCAAATCCTCGCAAATACATTAATGAAGTTGAAGACAGTAAATATAAAGCTGCGGAAGTTCGTTATACTTTGGGTGTAAACCAGATGAATGAAAACAATCGTGTTAGCGCTAAAAATGCTTATTTTAATTTCGAAAAAGCACAATATTTTTATCCTAACTATAAAGATGTTCAGCATAAAATGGATGATGCTTATTGGGCTGCCGTTGTTAAAGTTGTGGTACAACCTGTAAAAGTAAACAGTAGTTATTACCAATTGAGCAACCAGTACTTTCAACAACAAGTAAGCAATTTCATCAGTAAATATCAGCAAAATAGATTTGTGATTTTTTATTCAGAGCAACAAGCAAACAGTCAGAAAATTACACCAGACCAAGTTTTACGCTTAAGTTTTGATGATTTTATTGTCGGACAAACCTATGTGAAAGAAAGGGTAGAGAAATTGAAAAAAGACAGTGTCTTAATCAGCGATACCAGAGCAAATGGAAAAGTTTATGGAACTGTGAAAGCAACATTGAGTATCTTCAATAAGCAAGTTTCTTCATCAGGATTATTAGCGATGACTATTGTAGATTATCAAACTAATAACATCATCCGCCAGCAAAGATTGCCAGGAACTTATGTGTGGCAAGATAACTGGGCAAGTTACAAAGGGGACGAAAGAGCGTTAACAAGAGAGCAATTACAGATGACCAAAAGGAGAGAACAATTGCCTCCAGCACCTGCTGCATTATTTGTAGAATTTACCAAACCAATTTATGCCCAATTGGTAGATGAGATAAGCGATTTTTATAATAAGTATTAATGTAATTTGACATTCTGAGCTTGCGAAGAATCTCCATGTGAAATCCTCATTGAGATTCCTCGTTTCCTCGGAATGGCAATTTAATAGATTAATCAAACTTAAAACCTCTTTCTGTCAAAACACCTTGCTTCTTAATTTCAAGTAAGTCATCAACATAAGCGCCAGCTACTGGGAAAATTTTATCCCCTACAAATTTAAAATATGGTTTGTTAAATTTCTTTTGAACCTCCCAGGGATAATAATCGGAACGTTCAAATACAACTGATTTCTTGAATTCGATTTCAATAGTTTTTACGGTTTTATTTGCAATGTTTTCATCAAGCATATAAGGGTCTCCAGGCCTTGCCCATTTACCATCTTTAGTTGGGTAAACATCAAAATATTGATATTTCTCATGATATAATTTACCGCAATGTTCACTCAGAAATAAAAGTACATGTCTATATTCTGAAAAAGCTGGAGTGCCATAATGGTCAAAAACAGTGAATTTTACTGTGTCAGTAGTTAGATTACCATAAAGACTTTTAACAACCTTATATCTGCCTTCATACTTGTTATCAAAAGAAATGCTGTTTCCGCATAATAATTCGTTGATGGGTTTTAATTCAATCTTTTCCGCAATGATTGCAAATAATTTTGTGGTTTTATCATTACATTTTTCGTAGGAAATACATTTTTGAGGCACTAGCTTAATTGAGACTGTGTCAAATTTGATTAAGTCTTGAACGGAAAATTTTTGTGTAATACAGGTCGCTGATTTAAAAAACAAACTATCTTTAAGATTTACCTTAACAGTAAACAAGCCATCAGCTTTTGTTTGAAAATACAAATCAGAATCATTTGTTATATCATCACTGGCTTTTCTCCCTTCATCTAATAACTTAAATGCGCTTTTTAATTTGGTTGTATCTTTTTTTCCAATTTTTATTGCCGCTTGAAACTTTTGTTGAGATTTTTCATAGACTTTATTAAGAGTGTCGTTAACAATTATGGTGAAAGAATTAAATTGTAACTCAGGCACACTAGCATAACTTACCCTTCCAGATAAAACGATTTTTTCTTGAGAAAAACATAGGGTACTTAACAATATAAAAAACAGAAAAATGTAGATTTTAAATTTCATCAATTTATAATTTACATTTAAGATACATTTATTTTATAATTTCCATAATCGTTATGGCTTTACATAGGAAGTACATGCAACTCTTTTGACTTATCATTGATTTACCTTCCCAATTTATTAGCTAATTTTGCAGCAATGATTACTGCAATCTACAATCC
>SEDG01000439.1 GCA_004295885.1 Pedobacter sp.
TCTCGCCAAAGTTCTTCTTCATTATGTGAAAAGACCACATCTGGATGAAATTGGTCAGAAACTATCCAAGTATTTTCATTTATTTCTTCAGTCAACTGGTCTATCCCCCATCCAGAATAACCCAGAAAAAATTTTATTTCATCAGATGAAATGCTGTTATTGTTAATCAATATTTTAAGCGTTTCAAAGTTTCCGCCCCAGTAAATACCTTTAGCGATTTCTTCTCCACTATTTAATTTATCATAGCACCGATGAATGAAGTGAACCGTATCAACCTCTACTGGTCCGCCAATAAAAACAGGAAAATCTGCTTGTTCTAAATCAGGTACTAAATCTTTCAATAAAAATTGACTTGGATGATTTAAAATAAAACCCAAAGTACCTTCTTCGCTATGCTCCGCCATTAAAACAACCGAACGCTTAAAGTTCGGGTCGTTCAGAAATGGTTCTGAAATCAATAATTTACCTGCCGAAGGTATTACTTTACTTAACATTTGTGAAATTTAGGAAAAAATTGAAAAACTATAGGCTATTTTTGTAATTATGGAACTAACAAAAGAAATGATACAAAGTTTGCGTCAAGATTATCGTTCTGCAGAGCTAAGTGAAAAAGATGCAGATAAGAATCCTGTTAAACAATTTGAGAAATGGTTTAAAGCAGCAATTGACGCTCAATTATATGAGCCAAATGTAATGACGTTGGCAACTGCCGATAAATCTGGCAAACCTAATGCTCGTATCGTTTTACTCAAAGGATTTGATGAAAATGGTTTCAGTTTTTATACCAATTACTTAAGCACAAAAGGCAAGGAGATTAAGAAAAACCCCCAAGCTTGTTTGGTGTTCTTTTGGGCTGAATTAGAACGACAAGTTCGTATAGAAGGCAAAATTGAAAAATTATCTAAGGAAGCTTCAGAAAAATATTTCTATTCAAGACCAGTTGCTAGTCAAATCGGTGCAATAGTTTCCCCGCAAAGTCAGGTTATAAGTGACAGAAATGTCTTGGAGCATAAAGTTGATGAATTAACCAACCAATATGAAGGCAAAATCATTCCTAAACCAGCGCATTGGGGTGGATATATTGTAAAACCAACATCCATAGAATTCTGGCAAGGCAGAACAAGTCGCTTACATGATAGAATTAAATACGATTTGATTAATGGTAAGTGGCAGATGAGTAGATTGGCGCCTTAAATATTGAACATCATAATTTTAAGAACATACACTAAAATGGACATACAATGATAGGTTCATCACCATTGAAAACAAAATAATAGAGATGAAAAACATAGCAGTAATAGGTTCTGGTACAATGGGCAACGGAATTGCACACACATTTGCCCAATTTGGTTACCAAGTAAATTTAGTGGACATTAATTTAGATGCATTAGGAAGAGCTATAGCGACCATTACTAAAAACCTGGATAGACAAATCGCTAAAGGAACATTAACAGAAACCGAAAAAGAAGCGACATTAGCAAATATTATAACCATAACAGACTTAAAAAATGGTGTAGAAAATGCTGATTTAATTGTTGAAGCAGCTACAGAAAACATCGAGCTTAAGTTGAAAATCTTTAAAGACTTAGACCAATTTGCAAGGCCTGAAGCAATTTTGGCAAGTAATACGTCTTCTATCTCTATCACACAAATTGCTTCTGTAACCCATCGTGGTGATAAGGTAATTGGCATGCATTTCATGAATCCCGTTCCAGTAATGAAATTGGTAGAGGTAATTAGAGGTTACGCCACAAGCGATGATACAACTTTCCAAGTGATGGAACTATCTCGAGTAATTGGTAAAATTCCGGTAGAAGTTAATGATTACCCTGGTTTTGTGGCTAACAGAATATTAATGCCGATGATAAATGAAGCCATTTATACTTTATATGAAGGTGTTGCTGGTGTTGATGAGATTGACACCGTAATGAAGTTGGGCATGGCTCACCCGATGGGTCCATTACAACTGGCAGATTTTATAGGTTTAGATGTTTGCTTAGCGATTTTGAATGTATTAAACCAAGGTTTCGGAAATCCTAAATATGCGCCTTGTCCGTTATTGGTTAATATGGTGATGGCGGGTAAAAAAGGTGTTAAAACTGGCGAAGGATTCTACGATTATTCTAGTGGTGTCAAAGACGCAAAAGTAGCCGCAAAGTTCAATTAAAATAAAAATATTTAGGAGCGCAAGACCTCTGCCTCTATTAGCTGAAAGTCCCGCCTTCCATTATAGTCCCGATTTGCTTTTAGCAATCGGGAGCTGTCATTTTAGTCGGGGCTAAATAATTAGGCTTGTGCTATTAAAACCCCTCATAGTAGCAGATGCCCGTTTAATTTAAACCTGATTGCAGCGAATATCCTTTTACCAAATCCTAGCGCTAGCGGAACTAATTGGTAAAAGATAGTAGCGAAAAGCAGGACTTCACTTGCCAATTTTCACTGAAATTGCTTTACAAAAAGCCAATGTTACAATTAAACTTAATACCATTTTTTAAAAATATATCTTTGTAGTATGAACGAAAACCTTGACCCTTCTTCAGACAACCTTAGCCCTATTGAACGTGATATTGAAAA
>SEDG01000440.1 GCA_004295885.1 Pedobacter sp.
TAGCAAAAAATGCAGAACCAGAAGAAGTAGAGTTAACGATAAGGGAAGTTTTCAAAAACGATTTTTATTTTACACTACCAATGCTCGAAATTATGCGAAGGGGCTTAGTTAAAAAAACAGGTCAAATTAAATTAGAAGAAGAAGATAATCTTAGCCCTAGAGAAAAAGAGGTTCTTCGATTAATCTGTAAACAGTTAAACAGCGTTGAAATTGCCGAAAAATTGTTTTTAAGTAACAGAACAGTAGAAGGACACCGAAACAATTTGTTGCTAAAAACTGGCAGTAGAAATACTGCAGGCTTAGTTTTATATGCACTTAAGCATAAAATATTCGATCTAGATACCCTTTCAAAATAGACTAGGTATTTTTACCTAGTCAAGCAAGTTAAAACGCCTGATAGCTATTTCAAGCAAAACTACGCTCAAAAATCATCGTAAAAAACTGTCATTTAGCTATGCTAAACAAATAAACTATTACAGTTTATTAGATAGTATTTAATAACCCCCGTTTATTAAAATTTATGATGGACTGTTCAGATAAAATTAAAGCGCTACAAAAAAAAGCAGGTATAGAAATAGATGGAGTTGCTTCATCAAAAACTTGGCTGCACATTTATTATCTCCTCTTTTCTTCAATACCTTATGATATTAATGTTGAATCGATTATAAAGGCTATTCAGCAAAAAGTTAATGTAAGAGCAGATGGTTATCCTTGGGTTAAAACTTGGGATGCATTGTATAGTTTGCTGATAGATGAACCTGAAGAAATTATTTTTATGAGCGATCCTGAGAATGAGAAAATGCTTTCGAAGATGACACCAGAAGTTATGCCTTTTGCCAAAGAATTAATCTATTTAGCTGCTCGAAAAGGTATTCATATTCGTATCATCGATAAATCAATCGAATCTAACTTCGGTTTATCATTCTATGTTGGGATCTTCGAGAAGAACAAAAAAGGAGAATATGTTTATGTAGATAAATCCCCAAACTATGCCAAAGTTGCCAAGCTGGGTGAGTTTATTGGGCTTACTTACGATAACGACAGCAGAATTTTTAACAGCTTCCCAAAATTTGAGATTGTTCCTGCTTGGGCGTTAAAAATGAATAAAGACGAAGTAAAAACTGAGTTAGGCAGAAGAAAAACAGAAAACCTAAGGTTGCTAGCGATATTTTAAATACTACCTAAAATAATGCCTCTTAAAAGGTTGGTGTTAAAGCCAACCTTTTTATTTTTTATTAACTAGTGTTTTTTGTCGCTAGTATCTGCTTTTCTAAAAAAAGTTAAAGAAAATGCAGTAATTAAAATGATAACGCAAACTGAAGCTAGAATAAGTAAGGTTGTTAAGCCTTCTGGTGATTGAGGTCCCATAGTATTTAATTTTTGATAAAGTTAAAAATTTATGTCAAATCATTAAAAAGTTATTTTGGTTTGATTTAAATTAATCAGGTAACAGCTTAAAATTTGCAGGCCTCTGGCATATCAATGGTTAGGTTGTAACTGGTTTGCTCAATTTTCTGACTTGTTCTATAAGTCGCTCCGCCGTAAACAATCTGAAAATCATAGGTTTCATTTAAGGCCAATAAATTGGTAGTTATATTGCCCTTTTCCATGTAGCCCAAGTATTGGAATGCACCCGAAGAACTTGTTTTCTTGAAATAAACATATACACTCGGTCTTATTTCTAAATCCGTTCTGTTTGGGCATCTGCCTACAAAGGTTAATGTGGTGTTGTTGTAAACTGGCGGAGGAGGAATAACAATAGGAGGGGCGGTTGTTCCCGTTTTTGTAATTGCAATATTAACAACCTGTTGCTTTTGCGCTGCGGATATAGTTGCATTACTCGGGGCGGGATTACCAGTCTGAGCATCGGTTACATTAATCATAGCAGTGTTTTTGATGACATCAGTATCTAAAATAATTTTGATGTTTTCGGTCGGTTTTTTACAAGCTGATAATGTGAGCATCACTAAAGTAAAACCTATCATTTTTGCTGTAGACATAACATTAGATTTTAAAATTTATAATTGAAATTTACTTGTACGATGGGCAACCATCTGTAATTTTTAATATTGGATTGAAATTGAGCTGTTTGAGAAGAGTTGCCTTCTAACAAACCCGTTCCAATTATATCCGCTTTCGGTTTCGTCAAATAATAAGCGCCTAAATCAAAATTCACGTTAAATTTTTTACGGGGGAAGGTATTGGCGAAGGCGAGTCCTAAGTAAGGCGCTACTCCTTTCCAATCTACATTTAAGTCTACATAGCCCACCTGTTCCTCACTGAGCACTAAGTCTCCATAAGTATAATTATCAGATGGAGTAATTCTTACCTTTCCATCGGCTTTGAAAAAATAAGCAAAGCCACCAACTAAACGTAACCAACTTACTGTTTGAAAAGGAGTGTAATCTGCCAGTATATGGACATTATAAAAATCTGCAGATGCATGAGTTGAAGAATTAAAATCTTCAATCTTAAAAATATCATTCGCCTTTAACGGAATCGCATTAACACCTCCTCTTACTGTTAATTTGGGTAATATTCCATAAAGGAATTCTGCGCCAATCCCTTGTGTGCCTAAATTAAGTTGAACAGACTTTTGGTTTGTGAAATTTCTAATTGTATCTGTTTGAGAATTTGCATTTATTCCGATAAGAAGAATAGGCCAAAGCAAAAGATAATGAAGTACTTTCATAACAATGATTAATTAGCTGAGCAAAAAACGCAGAGAAATTAATCTAGATAACTAATTAACGCTTAAAGATTTAAATGGTTTTTTTTAAATTAAAATTATGAAACCATAAATTTTTGCCACTTTCAGAAATGTGTTAAACACTACTGGTTTTTCGTGCGCTAAGACAATCTTGTTAAAAGCGAAAAAATAGCTGTACTTCCAATAGGATTCGAACCCAACAAAAAAAGCCTTAGATTTCTCTAAGGCTTTCATTTCGATTTGTTTGTACTCGGAGCGGGAATCGAACCCGCACGCCTGTTGAGGGCACAGGATTTTAAGTCCTGCGTGTCTACCAGTTCCACCATCCGAGCTTAAAAGCTAAAAAGCTTTTAAAATAAATGCCTCCTGGTAGGAAGGCATTTAGAGCGAAAGACGAGATTCGAACTCGCGACCCCGACCTTGGCAAGGTCGTGCTCTACCAACTGAGCTACTTTCGCATTTGCAACATCATCCGATGTTATCCCTATTTGATTGAGTTTCCAATGTGTCTCTCTCCGTTTGGGAATGCAAATATAAGCAGATTTATATTTCTGTCAAGGAAAATTCAATAATAAATTTAACTATTCAGTTAAGTTATTGGCTTTCAGTACATCAAAAATTAAATCTTTTTCAAAACCTTTACTTTGAAGGTATGTAATGAGCTTATATTTTCTTTTTATTGAATTTTTTTCATTTAAAACTCTTAGTTTTTTCTCGGCAGTTGCCAGCAAATTTCCAAGATATTTATCTCCATCAATACTATTTAATGCCTTTTGAATTAATTTATCTGGAACCTTCTTAAGTTTCAGGCCCTGTTTAATTTTTATTCTACCCCATTTTTTTATGTTTACTTTTCCCGAAACATAAGCCATGGCAAATCTTTCCTCGTTTAAAAAGTTTGTAGTAATCAATTCGGATATTAAATCCTCGACTTCATTTTGATGCAAACCATATTCGTAAAGTTTGTCGCGGACCTCCTGTTGCGAGCGTTCTTGGTAAGCACACCAGCTTTCTGCTTTGAGTAATGCTGTTTTTTTATCTAAAATGAGTGGCTTATCTTTATGGGTATTCATAATTAATTGTTGAAATTCGTAAAAAATTACAGCAATCACGTATTTATATTTTAATTAATGATCGCAGACCAATATTCCATTTCACATATTTCAGAAATCTTAGATGCAAAGGCAGTTTTAGCTACGCCAGAAACAGTTATTCGAAAGCTGTTAACAGATAGCAGAACCGTGATAGATCCAGAAGGTTCTTTGTTTTTTGCGGTGAATGCACAGCGAGATGGTCATCTGTTTATTAAAGATGCTTACGAAAATGGAGTCCGCAATTTTGTAATTGCTGATTTATCCTATGCGGAAAAATTTAAAGATGCCAATTTTTTACTGGTTAAAGATGTTTTGCAAGCGTTACAAGCCTTGGCAAAGTATAACAGAAAAGCAAACGATTTAAAGGTAATTGGTGTAACTGGAAGTAACGGAAAAACCATTGTTAAAGAATGGTTGTATCAGCTATTAGCGTCAGATTATAATATTATTCGCAGTCCGAAAAGTTTTAATTCTCAAATTGGAGTTCCATTATCCGTATGGCA
>SEDG01000047.1 GCA_004295885.1 Pedobacter sp.
ACTTTATGCGAAAGCAAATGGCGCAAAAAACAATCTTCAGCTGCAAGGAAAAATTCCAGAGTTGACTTACTCTTCGTTTCCAAGCCATGTTAATTCAATCTCTTTCATCAGAACACGCAGAATTTCGGGTGGCTTATCTGGTTCACAAGATAAAAAATTAACATTATTATTTAGTTGGATTTAGCACTAACAAACCATTACCATTATATTGACGAAAAATATAATAACAAGCTTACTGATAGATTATTGAATTAATTCTTAAATTGAATTGCCCTTTATTCTGATGCGGAGTTAATTTGTTTTTGAGCACGCCCTATAAATTAAAATAGTTAGAACTACATTTAGTTTCAGGATGCCAAGAATTGAACTTAGTTTTTTGTCAGGATGCAGTCTAGTTGAATTAATGAGATAACAAGGTTAATGACCTATCAATGGTGAGAATGCTGGATTGTTGGGGCTTTTTATTTTATTTTGTATGAAAAGCTTCAAATTTTTTGTTGGCGTTGATGTCAGTAAATCAACACTTGATTTTTCAATTTACCAATTTGAAAATCTAGTATATCATAAGTCAATTCCAAATGAAATCTTGGATATCAAAGAGATATTAAAAGAGTTTAAACAAATCCCAACATACAAAAATTCCAACACCGTTTTTGGTATGGAAAATACAGGTGTTTATTGCAATTTGCTTATTTCCGTCCTTCAAAAGGCAAAATCAAACTTTACAGTTGAAAATGCTACACATATTAGAAATTCATTGGGAAATATCAGAGGTAAGACCGATAAGATAGATTCACAACGTATAGCCACATTTCTTTTCAAAAATCGGGATAGATTGAACTTTTGGAAACCAAAGAGACCAATAATTGAAGAGCTTAAAAATTTGACTACACTTAGAACACGCCTAAGTTCAATACAGGTTGCCTTGAAAACACCATTGAAGGAAAACGCCATATATATATCCAAAACCAGCACCAAACAACACCAAAGCATTTGTCAAAACACAATTAATTCAATTTCTTCCGATTTGGAAAACTTAAATAATTTGATAAAAAGCGTATGGTCATCTGATGAAAAAATAAAAAACTTGATGAAAATAATTACTTCTGTACCCAGTATTGGAGAAGTAACGGCTTTACATATTATACTAAACAGTAATGAGTTTGAGGATATAAAAACAGGAAAGAAATTTGCCTGTTATGCTGGAGTTGCTCCATTTCATTATAAATCTGGTACATCAGTTAGCAAAAAGACTAGAGTGTCAAACATTGCAAACAAAAAAATGAAAACTCTTTTGCACATGTGTGCTGTGACTGCAATGAGATCTAGCGTTGAAATGAAAGATTATTTTATAAAGAAAACACAAGTTGAGGGTAAAAATAAGATGCTCGTACTTAACGCAATTAGGTCAAAATTGATTCTAAGGGTTTTTAGTTGTGTAAAAGCTAATAGGCTTTATGAGTGTGAGAATTTTAATACTGACGGATGAAAAAATAGTAAAAGCCGTTCCAATCCTGAAACAGCTTTTAAACTTTTGCCCAATAGCAACAAAGGACATAACAAATATAGAGTTTAAATAAGTTAACTAAGAAATTGAAAAACGTGTGCTATACCGTGTGCTAAAAATAAAAAACCGCCTTAAACATAGTTTAAAAGCGGTTTAATGTGCGCCCACCTGGGCTCGAACCAGGGACCAAAAGATTATG
The DNA here is from genome assembly GCA_004295885.1 of Pedobacter sp. Taxonomy (GTDB): domain Bacteria; phylum Bacteroidota; class Bacteroidia; order Sphingobacteriales; family Sphingobacteriaceae; genus Pedobacter. Next base: position 1,707 of record SEDG01000047.1, read on the forward strand.
AGTCTTCTACTCTAACCAACTGAGCTATAGGCGCCGAAAACGTATTAGGTTTTGCGAGTGCAATGTTACATATTTGCATCCAATTTTGGAAACACTTTTTATGGAAAATATAAAAAATATTATTTTCGATTATGGCAACGTAATCTTCGAGATCAACTTTAAAATTGCACAAGAAGCTTTCACTCAATTAGGTATCACAGATATTGATGCATTTTTTGCCCATAAAGGACATAACTCTTTATTTGATGATTTAGAGATGTCTAAGATAAGCAGAAGCCAATTTAGAGATGGAATTAGAACTGCAGCCAATAATGCTAGTCTTACTGACGAACAAATTGATACCGCTTGGAACAGTTTATTGATAGGTGTTTCAAAAGGCAATCACGATGTTTTGCAAGAAGTGAAAGCTAAATACCGTACCTTTTTATTGAGTAATAGCAACGAAATACATTACGATTGGATAGTTGATCATATTGAGAAACAATTCGGCATTAGCAACTACGACGATTTATTCGAAAAAGCCTACTTCTCACAGCACATGGGGTTGCGTAAACCTAATCTTAACATCTTTGAACAAGTTATTAAGGATAATAACCTTGATCCTTCAGAAACGCTTTTTATTGATGACAGTCCACAACATTTAGCAGGCGCTAAAAAAGCAGGCTTGCATACTTTATTAATGGATGTACATCCAGAAAAGCTAAGAGATCTCTTGGTTAAAAACGGAATCTTATAGTTACTTGTCAGGATCATAATCCCAAGGTAACACTTGGGAAATTCTTCTCTCAGACATGTTACCATAAATAAAAACCCTTAATTCAGGGTAGTAGCCATTGCTTTGCACATTAATGCCACCAGGTTCAGTGAAGTACATGTAGCTAAGTTGGCCTTTATTACCGCGATGATCTTTTGCAATGGCTGCTTCGGCCATTTTAGGATCTATCTTTTGCTTGGCTTGCACGCTGTATTGGTATTTAACCATCAGCGTATCACTGAAATTAAATTTCACTACATCCATTTGTCTGTTTAATACAGCTAGCTTTCTAAGAGATAATTTCGAGGTGTCTAAGGCAATGATATCATTCTGTTTCATGATCATCTGATAATAGCCAATGGTATCTCTGTTGCTGAAAAGATATTTCAATTCGTAGTTGGGGTTACTTTTGGCAGCATAAGTTTGTGCAATCTTTTGTTGGACAATCTTATTTACCCTCTCTTTTTCCTTATTTTTATTACTTCTGTAAGCGTAAATAGTAAAGCCATCCCTAGTTAAATTATTTTGGTATACAGATCGCATAAAATGCATTTGAGAACCATAATAAGCAGTAAGTCGCATAGCCTTTACTGCTGCCTCGTCACCTTTGGTGTTTGGTAACTCTTCGAAAAACGTAGAATAATCAAATTGCAGCACATCGGAATTAAAGGCATACTTAAAATTTTCTAAATCTAATTTAATGCGATAATCTAAAGCACGATTTTCTATAATCAATGGTTTTTTGGCAAATACCGTTAATTCATTCGATTCTTTATCGAAATAAAAAGCCAAGTCATTAGGATTTTTAATTTCACAATTGGCAGCGAAATTCCTGTCCTTACCCATCAAAATTTTTGTAAAAAGATCACCCCATTTATTGAAACTTTCACTCTTGATTTTAGTGCCTTTAACCACAACTTCCTGTAATACATTATTTTGTGGTTTTAATGCGATTAATAGTATTTCATTTTTATTGGGCGTTACCAAAACAATTCTTTTCTCATAATTCAAATGCGAAGCTACCAACTCTACCTTCCCGTTATAAGGAACGCTGATACTAAATGAGCCATCATTACCCGTTGTAGTGCCAATGGTACTACTATTGATGTAAATGGTTACCCCAACTAAACCAGAATTAGATTTTTCGTCAATTACTTTGCCCGTAATTCTAGTTTGCGCACTAACGGTAATACCAATGAACAAAAGGAAAAGGAATGTTAAATTCTTCATATTAAAGCTGGCGAATGATGGGCTTAGTTGTGTTTATTCTTGATTTTGAAATACCACAACGGTTTGTTAATTTTAGTACCGAAATATAACTAAAGATTTAGAATGAGCGAAAAAAGATTTAAGTCTCTGCACGAATTCTATCCTTTCTATTTATCAGAACATAGAAACTTAACCAGTCGAATTCTACATTTTATTGGCACCGCCTTATTAATTTTGTGCGTTATTGCCGCAATGCTTTTTCACGATTGGCGTTTCTTGGTCGTAGTACCTTTCATTGGTTATGGTTTTGCATGGGTTGGTCATTTCTTCTTCGAAAAAAATAAACCAGCCACATTTCAATATCCCGCCTACAGTTTAGCCAGCGACTTTATGCTCTTTTGGGATTTACTAAGCGGCAAACAACCATTTAGGGTAAAATAAATCATTTCTCTTCTTCTTTTGGCTCAAAATCAAAAGGTAATGCATTTGCTATCCTTCTTTCTGCCATATCGCCATACATGAAGAGGCTAAACTCAGCGTAATATCCGTTTCGTTCAATATTAATCCCGCCTGGTTCAAAAAAATACATAAATGTAACCAACGGAGGTTTACTATCAACATCACTTAGTTCTACATGCCTGTAAATTGTTTGCCCTAACGTATGCACTGGCACTCGAGTCTTGGGATCTACAATGTATTTTTTATAATTTACCAATAAAGTATCCGATGATTTAAAATTAACCGTCCTTGTAGCCTTATTCTTCTCTGTCAATTGGAGCGCTCCTACTTCTACTGCATCAAATTTTTTAACGTCTGATTGTTTCATAACAGCTGTGTAATACGCCGCAGTATCCTTATTAAATAAATACTCTACTGAAACGTTTGGTTTATCTTCAGTGGCATAGGCTTTTGCCATCCGTTCTAGAATTATCTCTTTAACACGCTTTTTTTCGATGTTTTTATCTGCTTTGTACCTATAAAGCTGAAAACCTGCCTCAACCAACCTGTTGAGATATAGGGTTCGCATAAAATGCATAGCCGAGCCTTTGTAAGCTAGGTTTCTATTATTGATAACTTCGGTATTTCTAAATTTATTTCTTTTCAACTCCTCGTAAAAACAAGAATACTTAAAGGCAACTTCGTTGTTTAATAGGTTAAACTCGAAGTTTTCTAAGTCTAGCCTAATTTTATATCCTAAATTTAAATTCTCTATCTCTAATGGTTTGTTTGCTTTGACGGTGAGCTGCTTAGTCTCATCATCAAAATAGTAGTCTAGTACCTCTGGATTAGTGATTTTACATATACTGCTACCATGGCCATAAACGCCAATTAAGTTTATAGAGAATAATTTATACCACCTTTCTTTATCGGCAATTGATAGTCTTTTTTTATTGGGAAGCTTAATTACAACTTCGTCCAAGTTGTTGTCTTTTGCTTTCAGGCTTACTTCTAAATTCTGCCCTGCTCCAGCTTCAATAATTTTAATTTGTTTTGCATAACTTATATGAGAGAAAACCAATTCTGCTTTACCAATTATCGGACAAGAAATAACAAATTCGCCATCTTTATCAGTTGCCGTACCACATGTTGTATTGTTCAGGTAAACCGAAATACCACTGACGGGCAAATTTGTTCTATCATCTACAACTTTGCCGGAAATTCGAGTCTGGCTATAACTATAACTAGCTAAGAAAAACATCAATAAAGTGAAATATATCCTCATAAATCGTTGTGCATTATCAAATATAATTAACTAAAACTTTAATAAGTTAATTGAGCAATATTTTCTGATGATCATTTTGCTCTAGATGTTCAATAGCTTTTAGCTATATCGGTATAGATAAAAAGCCTTTGTATCCACCATCCTTTCTATTTAGCTTTGTTTACAACGAGAAATCAATCGATGTTAAAGATTGATTTGTTGAAAGCTTTCACTAAATTAGTTGTTAAGAATTCCTGAGAAATCTAACATAGATATAAGTGCGCCAGCTTTCTCGAAAGAAATAATAAGGCATAAACAAAACAAATAGATATGGAAAATCACCCTAACGGCGATATCAGCAAATGCCCATTTCACAATGGCAGTATGAACAGCAATGCAATTAATGGCGGCACCAAAAATCGCGATTGGTGGCCAAACAAATTAAATGTCCAAATCCTTCGTCAACATTCTTCCTTATCTAATCCCATGGGAAATGATTTTGATTATGCCGAAGCTTTTAAAAGCCTAGATCTAGAAGGTCTGAAGAAAGATTTAACGGCATTAATGACTGATTCGCAAGATTGGTGGCCAGCAGATTTTGGTCATTATGGTGGTTTATTTATTCGAATGGCTTGGCATAGTGCTGGTACTTATCGTATAGGCGATGGTAGAGGTGGTGCTGGACAAGGACAACAACGTTTTGCTCCGTTAAATAGCTGGCCAGACAATGTGAATCTTGATAAAGCACGTCGTTTGTTATGGCCGATTAAACAAAAATATGGCAATAAAATTTCTTGGGCAGATTTAATGGTGCTAACAGGCAACGTAGCCTTAGAGTCAATGGGTTTTAAAACTTTTGGTTTTGGCGGCGGCAGAGCCGATGTTTGGGAAGCAAGTGAAGATATTTACTGGGGTTCTGAAAAAACTTGGCTGGGTAACGACGAACGTTATTCGAGAGGTAAGGAAGGTGTTGCAGCGAATGGTGTTCTGCCAACCGATGAAGATGCAGATGGCAATAAACATTCACATGATTTAGAAAAACCACTTGGAGCTGCACACATGGGTTTAATTTATGTAAATCCAGAAGGACCAGACGGCAACCCAGACCCAATAGCAGCAGCAAGAGACATTCGTGAAACTTTTGCTCGTATGGCGATGAATGATGAAGAAACTGTGGCTTTAATTGCAGGCGGACATACATTTGGAAAAACACATGGCGCAGCTTCGTCTGACCATGTAGGTAAAGAACCCGAAGCTGGAAGTACGGAACAACAAGGCTTTGGTTGGAGCAACAGTTTTGGTAGTGGTAAAGGAGCAGATACCATTACGAGCGGTTTGGAAGTAACTTGGACAACCACGCCTACGCAATGGAGCAATAACTTCTTCGAAAATCTATTTGCGTTTGAATGGGAATTAACAAAAAGTCCTGCTGGCGCACACCAATGGGTTGCAAAAAACGCAGAAGCCATTATTCCTGATGCATTTGATGCGACTAAAAAGCACAAACCTACCATGTTAACCACAGATTTATCTTTAAGGTTAGACCCAGCATACGAAAAAATATCTAGGCGTTTCTTAGCAAACCCTGACCAATTTGCAGATGCATTTGCTCGTGCTTGGTTTAAACTAACACATCGTGACATGGGACCAAGAGCACTTTATTTAGGTCCAGATGTGCCAGAAGAAGTATTGTTATGGCAAGACCCTATCCCAGCAGTAGACCACCAATTAATTGATGATCATGATGTTGCTAGTTTAAAGGAAACCATTTTATCGAGTGGGTTATCTGTATCTCAATTGGTTTCAGCGGCTTGGGCTTCAGCTTCTACTTTTAGAGGTTCAGACAAACGTGGTGGTGCTAATGGCGCTCGCATTCGTTTAGCGCCTCAAAAATATTGGAAGGCAAACAGTTCTTCAACTTTAGATAAAACTTTAAGCGTTTTAGAGCAAATTCAAAATGACTTTAATGGCGCACAAACAGGTGACAAAAAAGTTTCATTAGCAGATTTAATTGTCTTAGCAGGATGTGCTGGCGTTGAGAAAGCTGCAAAAAATGCTGGTCAAGATATTAAAGTTCCTTTTACAGCTGGCCGTGCTGATGCTTCTCAAGAACAAACGGATGTAGAATCTTTCAGCGCAATGGAGCCATTGGCAGATGGTTTTAGAAACTATCAAAAAGGAAATTCGAGTATTTCTACCGAAGCTTTATTAATTGATAAAGCACAATTACTAACCTTAACTGCTCCTGAAATGACAGTCTTATTGGGAGGCTTACGGGTTTTGAACACCAATTTCGACGGTTCTAAACATGGGGTGCTAACAGATAAAACAGAGGTGTTGACTAATGATTTCTTCGTGAATTTATTAGACATGGAAACCGCTTGGAAATCTATAGACCATTATCAACAATCTTTTGAAGGCAGAGACAGAAGTTCAGGCGAGCTAAAATGGACTGCAACTCGTGCTGATTTGGTGTTTGGTTCTAACTCTGAATTAAGGGTAATAGCTGAAGTTTATGCTAGTAGCGATGCAAAAGATAAGTTTGTAAAAGACTTTGTAGCGGCTTGGAATAAAGTGATGAACTTAGATAGATTTGATTTAGTTAAACGCTAAATTAACCGCAAAGGAACGAAGAACGCAAAGGTTTTTAAATAAAAATAAGCCGCAGATTCTCATATTAAAATTATACTAAAATCTGTTAATCTGTGGCTAAATATAGTTTTTGAACTTGAGCTTTTCTAAGGACCTATTGGATAACTTTATTAATAGATTCCTCCGAAGTCGGAATGATAATTTAATATAAAATAAACCACAGAAGACACAAAGCTAGACAGAATGTTCTATTAAATTTATTTTGTTCCCTTTTATTTCTTTTGTGGTTAAAAAATAGAACAATTTTTCTTATTTCTGTTTTAGTATTAGTTGGTATTTATTAATTAACACTAAACGACCCAAAATTTTACAGCCTACAAAACAAGTCCTAAATTCATTTATCCTACCAACGTAATATGTCACTTTATATTTTGCATTGACATTATTGAAGGCCATATTTGTTAAATGCACATTGCTAAACAGTTTTTCAATTATCTAATTTTTGCTTTCAATAAAAAGCAAGTATTGGCTATTGCTGTTTGTAGCCATCAGCTATCTCGAAAAAATTATGCTATAGGCTTTACTTTCCAATCAACAAGTAAAGACTTTATCAATTAGCCCCGGGTTTTTATCAACCTTCTTTTTAACTCGGGGAAAGATTATTGATCTTCAATTTCTCTTGTAATTCAACGCTACAGCAAAAAACTGTGGTTCTATTTATTTATATATTTTTTTATCATGAACAAATCAATCTTACTTTCAAAAAGTGACTATAAGTTTTTAGCTGAACATTTCGAAAAGGCGATAATGAGCGACTATAATAAAGCACGCTTAAGAATAGAAATCAAGCAAGCAACCATTTTTAATGATGATGAGTTACCAAACGATGTTGTTTCGTTAAATACCGAAGCAAAAATTGTAAGCACCGACAATGGTAAAGAATTTGTTTTCAAAATTGTACCGCCAAAAGAGGCTAATATTAAACTCCAAAAAGTTTCCATTTTTGCACCGATAAGTATTGCCTTACTAGGCTACCAAACAAACGATTTAATAAATTGGGAGATGCCTGATGGGATTAAAGAGTTTAAAATTTTAGAGGTTAAAAAATTAGACGCGTCGGAATAGCTGTAATCTTTAGCTTTGCGTTATTGCGAACTAAAGCATTGGCCAAAGTGTTGGAGTGAAGCAATCTTTCAAGTTTAATAAATTGCTTCACTCTTTGCATTTTCAATTTAAATGACCTAACTTTTAAACAGAGATTTATTATTTTTGAAATATGAATCCTGAAAGAAAGGAAAAACTTAAAATATGGATCAAAAAGCTTGGCTTTTGGGGCTTTATGTTTTTCTTGGTAAAAGGCTTGGTTTGGTTGGCTATTGGATACTTTATAGTTAAATGATGAAGCAACAAAGAGCAAGGCTAAAAGACTAAATCATCTTTGTTCTTTGTTCTTTGCTCTTTGTTCTTTACTCTTTACTCTTTGTTCTTTACTCTTTACTCTTTACTTCCTACAGCCTTCTTCTAGCCTTTTCCTTACTAATCAAACCCAATTCCCTACCTGTTTGCCCTGCAACAGAAGTATTTTCTTGGGCTCTTCTAAACAAATAAGGCATGACCGCTTTAATTGGTCCATAAGGGACATATTTAGCCACATTATAGCCTGCATCAGATAAGTTGAAGCTCAAATTATCGCTCATTCCCAATAGCTGAGCAAAATAAATATGAGGATGATTATGCGCAATGTTATTTTGATCTATCAACTCTGTTAACAGACGAGAGCTTTCCTCGTTATGGGTACCACAAACAATGGCAATTTGGTCTAAATGCTTAATACAGAACCTTAAACTCTCATCGTAGTCTCTATCAGTTGCTGTTTTATCAGGTTGTATTGGTGATGCATAACCCATTTCAAGCGCACGTTTGCGCTCCTTTTCCATGTAAGCGCCACGCACCATTTTAACGCCTAAAATAAATCCAGTTTCTTTGGCAATTAAATAATCTGCTTTTAAATCTGCCAACTTATCGTGGCGATACATTTGGTAAGTATTGTAAACGATTAATCCATTTTTGTTGAATTTAATCATCATGTCTAAAGCCAATTGATCAATGGTATCTTGTACCCATGAATCTTCAGCATCAATCATTACTGGAACTTTTTTATCAAATGCAGCCTGACAGATTTTTTCGCAGCGAACCTTTACCCTGGCAAATTCTTCAATTTCAACAGCCGTTAACTCTTGTTTAGCATCTAGTTTTTCTAATAAAGCAAATCGGCCTATGCCTGTAATTTTAAAAACAGTAATTGGTACTCTCGGGTCGCCATCTGCCCTATTGATGGTTCTAATGATTTCTTCGCAGGTAAAATCAAATACTTCTTCTTCATCTTCACCCTCAACAGAGTAATCTAAAATAGTACCTACATTCCCTAAACTTAACTGTTCAATTGTTTTTTCGCATTCCTCGATGGTCTCTCCGCCACAAAATTGCTTAAAAATGGTAGCCTTAATCGCTCCCTTAATTGGAAAACCAACGTTTAACAAGAAATTAGTTATCGGCGGGCCAACCTGAGTTAAAAAGTTACTGCTAATGATTTTAAATAGCCAATAAGCCTGATTTAATTCTCCATTAGTTTTATTGCGAAACGCGATTTCTGTATTGTCAAAATTGATTTTTTTTCTGGGTGATGATTCCATTTTGATGTTTTGGTTAGTCAGAAGTTTGCAAAAATATAAATTACAAGCGTTGTTAAGGCAAAACACTTTATAAATAATTGTAAATTTGCAGCATAATGATAAAATTCAAACTCGAAGGCGAATTTATTCCGCTAATTGCACTCTTAAAAGCTACGGCACTCGTTCAAAGTGGCGGCGAAGCACAATCTATAGTTGAAGAAGGTTTGGTGAAGTACAACGGAACTGTCGATTATAGAAAGCGCCTTAAAGTTCGCATTGGCGATAAAATTGATTTCATGGGCAAAATAATCGAAGTAATTTAATGGAACCAATTAAAAGCGCTGGGCATTCTATTTACTTCGAATCTGGGTTAAGCCCTTTAAAAGATATACTAGAGAAAAATAAATACAGCAAAGTTTTTGTTTTTGCAGATACCAACACGGCCGAATTATGCATCCCAGTTTTCAGGTCGTTATTAGATGATATAGAAGATTTCGACATCATTGAGACTGATTCTGGCGAAGAAAACAAAAACATAGATTTTTGCATAGGCATTTGGAAAACACTATTAGATTTTGGTGCTGACCGTAAATGTTTGATGATTAATTTAGGTGGTGGCGTAATTACTGATATGGGTGGTTTTGTGGCATCAACCTATAAAAGAGGAATAGATTTTATTAATATCCCAACAACTTTACTGTCTCAAGTAGATGCTTCAGTTGGTGGTAAAACGGGAATTGATATAGATCACGTTAAAAATATGGTGGGTACATTTAGTTTGCCACAAGCCGTATTTATAGAAAATACTTTTTTAACTACTTTATCTAAAAGGGAAATGTTATCGGGCTTTGCCGAGATGATTAAACACGGTTTAATTGTAGACGCTGCCTATTATATCGCTCTGTGGAAATTAAAAATGAGGTAGTTACGGAAGACCCACTAGAAAAAGGTTTACGTAAAATCTTAAATTTTGGTCATACAATTGGTCACGCGGTAGAGAGTTATTCCCTTTCTAAAGACAAAAAACCTTTAACGCATGGCGAAGCAATTGCAATTGGTATGGTTTGTGAAGGTTTCCTTTCTGCAAAGTATTGCAATTTAACCGAAGATGAGTTAAATGATTTATCTAGATATATCATTAGCATTTATCCAAAATATAACATCAAAGAAAAAAGCTTTGATGCGTTAATTAGCTTAATGCAAAGCGACAAGAAGAATGAAGAAGGTCATATTCTGTTCTCCTTACTAGAAAAAATTGGCCATTGTACTTTCAACTGCAAGGTAACTGATAAAGATATTTTAGCCAGTTTGAATTATTATAATAGTTTATAAAATGAAGTTTACTGGTAGCGATATTTCCGTAGGTGGGTTATTTGGGTTTGTTATTGTTTTAACCTTGGTTGAAATGTATATCAGTTATGTACACGATAAAAAAGTTTACACCAAACGCGATACTTGGACAAATATCTATTTAATGACTGTAGCTGTAGTTATTAATTTAGGAATGAAAACCGCTACCTTTTTTCTTTTGGAATATTGTTATCAATTTAGGTTATTCCAAATTACCAATATTTGGATTTACTGGCTTGTCTTAATCTTGGCACAAGACTTTTTATATTGGTTTTTGCATACGGTGGGGCATTATATTCGTTTCTTTTGGGCGATGCATGTTACGCATCATTCATCAGAACACTTTAATTTAACCACAGGTTTCCGTTCTACGGTTTTTGAACCATTATACCGAGTTTTCTTCTATTTGCCATTGGCTTTTATGGGCTTTACTGCAATGGATATCCTCTTTGCCTATCTCGTGACTCAAATTTACGGCAACTTGGTTCATACACAAGCGGTTGGCAAATTGCATCCGTGGTTTGAATATATCTTTGTAACCCCATCGCATCACCGAGTACATCATGCTAGCAATGTGCGCTATCTTGATAAAAATATGGGAATGGTTTTAATTCTTTGGGACAGGTGGTTTGGAACTTTCCAGGAAGAATTACCGGAAGACGCCATTAAATATGGTTTAACTACACAACCTAAAGATACTGGCCCAGTAAACATCATTTTCCACGAGTTTATTGCTTTAAAAAACGATGTTAAAAAAGCACCAACGTTTATGGATAAGGTAAGATACATCTTATATCCTCCAGGGTGGAGCCACGATGGTAGCACACAAATTGCAAAGGTGATGCAGCAAGAACTTCGTGAGGCAGAACGCTTAAAAAACAGCGAGGCAGAACATTCTAATGAGGAACAATTAAGGCAGGCATAACTATAATTCACAACTTCTCTGTGAAAACTCTGCGTTCTCTGTGTTTATTTTAAGATTAGAAAACGAATGTCAGTGGTTCTTTAGTCGCTTCAGCCCTTCTTTTCATTACAATTTTTTCGTCTGCCCTTCGACTACGCTCCGGGTGACAAAAAATTTCCATTTCAATAAGGTTTATTTAACAAAGGCAGTGTTTCATAGCCCATTTTTGTACAGTTCACAAAAGAAATAAACCACAAAGAAACGAAGAGCACAAAGCAATAATAAACAAGCTTTGCGTCCTTAGCGCTCTTTGCGGTCAAAAATCTTTAGACAACTTACAATTGAACTATGAGGGGATTATTTTGCCAAGAACCACCATCTCTGTTATATAAACCCGACAAATGGCGGGGCTGTAATTGCCATGAAATACTGACACTGTTTTTCAAATCCTTTCCATATAGGCAATTACAATATTTTCCAGGAAAATTTAATTTCGTTTAAATTATTTTAAAATAGTTCTTGACAAATTAAATTCTGATTACTACATTTGGCAACAAGAAAGAAAAATGCAATTAACAAACACATATTACTTTGGTTACTTCTACTATTTTAGTAAGAGCCGGGGCTAGTATGCAAAAAGATAGATAAAAATATTAAAATGTATATAAAAGTCCCGGCCTAAAGCCGGGACTTTTTTTTTTAACGCCAAACGCAATAATGAAGACAAAAACAAGAGTAGCTATTCAAGGTATCAAAGCATCATTTCACGAAGAAGCCGCATTTAAGTTTTTCGGTAGAGATATCGAAACTATAGAGTGCAATTCATTTAAACAGACCTGCGAGGTCTTAGAAAATGGAAATGCTGATTATGTGATCATGGCCATTGAAAACTCCATTGCGGGTAGCCTTTTACCTAACTACACTTTAATTAGAGAATATAATTTTGCAGTAAGCGGTGAGGTTTATCTTCCTATTCAATTACATTTAATGGCTTTACCGGGTGTTAAATTTAAAGACATCAAATTTGCTACTTCTCACCCTATCGCGATTAGGCAATGTGTTGATTTTTTTGATGATTATCCTAACATCCAAGTAATTGAAAGCAGCGATACCGCAGCTTGTGCCAAAAAAATTAGAGATGAGCAATTAACCGATACGGTTGCCATTGCCAATACTTTAGCAGCAGAATTATACGGACTAAACATCATTGAACGTAGAATAGAATCTAACAAAAAAAACTACACTCGTTTTTTAATTCTTCAAAAAGAAAAAATTGAGGACAACAAAAATATCAATAAGGCTTCTATCTGTTTCCAAGTAGGCAACTACGTTGGTGCATTAGCAAAAGTTTTAAATATTTTCGCAGAGCTGAATGTGAATTTAACCAAAATCCAATCTATGCCAGTTTTGGGAAAAAGAAACGACTATTATTTCTACATAGATATGGAATGGCAAAATATGGAAAACTACGATACTGCCATCCGTAAAGCCCTAAAATACACAGTAAACTTCAACATCATGGGCGAATACGAGAAAAACGATAACGTTTAAGAGAATAAGGAGTAAGGAACAAAGAGCAAAGACCAAATTGCAGAAGTGAGCAAACCAATCGTTGAAATCTCTTTAATCTGTGAAATCATACGCAAACGTATACCTATCTAACTACTAAATTTTAACTACTATATACTTATTAAAATCCCAAAAAAATGAAATTACAATTAAACATCCAGCCTTTAGACAGTTGGATTAACATCAAAAACGAGCCTTTATTAATCTCTGGACCTTGTAGTGCAGAAACCGAAGACCAATTATTATCAACTGCGCATTTGTTAAAAGCAACTGGAAAAGTTAGCGTTTTAAGAGCTGGTATCTGGAAACCTCGTACTCGTCCAGGAGAGTTTGAAGGTATTGGAAGCATCGGCTTACAATGGTTAAAACGTGCTAAAGAAGAAACTGGCTTACCAACAGCAGTTGAAGTTGCAAATGCAAAACACGTAGAAGAAGCGTTGGCTGCAGGTGTAGATATCCTTTGGATTGGCGCTCGTTCTACTGTAAATCCATTTACAGTTCAAGAAATTGCTGATGCTTTACAAGGCGTTGATATTCCTGTATTGGTAAAAAACCCTGTAAACCCTGATTTACAATTATGGATCGGTGCTTTAGAACGCATCAACAAAGCTGGTATCACAAAACTAGGAGCTATTCATAGAGGTTTTTCTTCATTCGAGAAAAGTGCCTTCCGTAACGAACCAATGTGGGAATTAGCTATCCAATTAAAAACTTTATGTCCTGAATTGCCAATCATTAACGATCCAAGTCACATTTGTGGTAACCGTGAGTTAATTCCTTATATCTCTCAAAAAGCGTTGGATTTAGACATGCAAGGTTTAATGATTGAATCTCACTTAGACCCTTCAGTTGCTTGGACTGATGCTAAACAACAAGTTACTCCAGCAGCATTGGCAGAAATGGTAAGCAAGTTTACTTTACGTCAGCCAGAATCTAAAAATGAAGAGTTTACAGATAAGCTAGCTGATTTAAGAAAAGAGATTGATAAAATCGATGACTTGGTATTGCAAAAATTAGCTGAACGCATGAGCATCACTCAAAAAATTGGTGAGTTTAAAAGAGATAATCAAGTAACCATTTTACAGGTTAACCGTTGGGATGAAATCATGCAGAAACGTACTTCGTTTGCGAAGGCTTTAAAATTAGATGTAAACTTTACTGAGAAATTTTTAGAGTTAGTTCACGGAGAATCTATCCGCAGACAAACGGAAATTATGAATGCTGGTAAAGCTGAAGCAGGAATTGCAGCAGAAGCGCATATAGAAACGAAATAGTAAATGGTTAATTGTTTGAATTGGTTAAGCGTTTAACTGCTAAACCGTAAGCTTTGATTCGACAAAACATCTAACTACTAAATACTAATAACTAATATACTAAAAATAATGTCTAAAAACGTATTGCTTTCTTTTACAGGAAACAAACAGATTGATACAGAAATAAAACTAACAGGTTCTAAAAGCGAATGTAATAGAGCTTTAGTTATTAGTGCACTAAGCAAAGGCTGGGTAAGTGTAGAAAACCTATCAGTAGCAGCAGATACTGTGACTTTGAACAAAGTACTGAATGAGTTGGGAGAAAAAAATTTGGAGTTTGGAAATATCTCAAATCTCAAATCTCAAATCTCAAATCTTGTAGACATCGGTCCAGCAGGTACTGCAATGCGTTTTTTAACTGCTTTTTTAGCCATACAAGATGGTAAATTCTTTTTGACAGGAACTGAAAGAATGAAGCAAAGACCTATTGGGATTTTGGTTGAAGCTTTAAAAAGTATTGGAGGGAATATATCTTACGAAGAAAATGAAGGATTCCCTCCTTTACAAATTCTTGGCCCTTTTAAACAAACATCAAAAAATGTTTTCTTACCAGGATTAAACGGTTATAGCCTACAAGGTGATAGTAAAATCACTGAGATTATGGCAAACTTCGGCATCACCTCTCAATTTAAAAATGGCGGCGTGTATCTCAAAAAAGAGCCTAAACAAATAGAGCGTAAGATATTCGACTTAAAAGAATGTCCAGATTTAGCGCAAACCATTGTGGTTATTTGTGCAGCTTTAGGTCACGATGCTACCTTTACGGGCTTAGAAACCTTAAAAATTAAAGAGACTAATCGCGTTTTAGCGTTACAAACTGAATTGGCTAAAATTGGCGTTAAGTTCATTGAAAAAAACTTAAGCTATAAATTAGATTGCGCTGGCTTACATTTTCCAGAAAAAATAAAAATCAGCACGTACGAAGACCATAGAATGGCTATGGCTTTTGCGCCGCTAGCCTTAAAAATCAAGGAAGTAGAAATTGAAGAAAAACAAGTGGTAGAAAAATCTTATCCTTACTTTTGGGATGATTTGGAGAAGGCGGGGCTTTCAGTAGTTAGTACTTAGTATAAAGTATTTAGACTGGATGCAAAAACTACAAGAAGAGAATCTGTAAAATTTAAATTTTGCAATTTAATAACAAGTAAAATCAATCTAACTACTAAATACTAATTAC
>SEDG01000441.1 GCA_004295885.1 Pedobacter sp.
TAGCACATCTTTTTGTTAATATCCGCTAACTAATTAACAAAATATTCTAAAAAGCACCATTTGTTATTTCTATTTTTATAATGGATAAATGTTAACTTAACGTTTAATAAGACCAATATAAACTTAGCTCAATGAAAAACCTATTTTACAAGTCTTTAGCTTTACTTGCATTGTTTTCTCACAGTGTGGTTAACAGTGTTGCACAGCAAACTAAATTAACATCATTTACACCTGGTAAAATCTGGAATGACGATAAGGGAGTTCATATTAATGCACATGGTGGAGGAATGTTGGTAGATAAAGGTGTTTATTATTGGTTTGGAGAACATAAAGTTGCCGGTGGCATTGGTAATACCGCTCAAGTGGGTGTTCATTGTTATTCATCAAAAGATCTATACAACTGGAAAGATGAGGGAATTGCTTTAAAAGTAAGCGATGATCCTAAAAGTGATATTGTTAAGGGAAGTGTGATTGAAAGACCTAAAGTTGTATATAATAAAAAGACTAAGAAGTATGTAATGTGGTTCCATTTGGAGCTAAAAGATAAAGGTTATGCAGCTGCAAGAGCTGGTGTGGCAGTTGCTGATAAAGTAACTGGGCCATTTGTTTTTGTAAAAAGCTATCGACCAAACGCTGGTCAACTGCCAATTTATTTACCCAACACGGCAGAAAGTGAAAAGGTGAATTGCGCAAATCCTGCAAATAAAAGCGATGGATTCTTTTGTCGGGATTTACCGGGCGGTCAAATGGCTCGTGACATGACTGTGTTTGTAGACGATGATGGAAAAGCGTATCATATTTTTTCTTCTGAGGAGAATTTCACATTACACATGGCCGAGCTAACACCAGATTATTTAGGCCATACGGGTAAGTTTACTAGGATTTACATTGGCGAGCAAACTGAGGCTCCTGCCTTATTTAACAAAAACGGTATTTATTACATGATTGGTTCTGGTTGCACGGGATGGGCACCAAATCCAGCCCGTTGGTTTACTGCTAAATCTTTATGGGGGCCGTGGACATTCATGGGAAATCCTTGTGTTGGCCAAGGAGCAGAAACTACTTTTGGCGGACAAAGTACCTATGTATTGCCAGCACCAAACAAAAAAGGAGAATTCATTTTTATGGCGGATATTTGGAGACCTAAAAATGCGATAGAGGGTAGATATTTATGGCTGCCAATCCAATTTGAAAACGACAAACTTAAAATTACTTATAGGGATCAATGGGATCTAAGTGTTTTTAAATCTAAGTAAATAACTCAATTTTTTTGTGATATAATGATACTTTGGTTCGGACATATTGTTCGAAGGGGGTATGTTATTTCGCTTATTTACTATTTCGTTGAAATCAATGTGAATCGCTTGAAATAGATTTAGTTCTATGAGGTTTATTGGATGAAAAATTAAATTGCGCCTAATATTCAATTAATTTTCAAAATAGGCTTTATAACTGTTTTTTCCAATAAAATAACAATTTAACCCCTATTTTATACCGTATTATCCCTCACTTATTTGGTCATTTTAATGGTTATTTGTTTAAACCAAATTATAAAAATGAGATGAACAATCTAAAGACCTTAACGTTTTTGCCGCGAGTCACGCTGGCTAAAAATTCAATACACGGCTTATTTATTTTAGGCTTTGAAAGTGTAGCTCAACCATTCAATTTAAATTAAACAAATATTAACTATGCAAAAACATTTACTCAGAATGTTTTCGGTTGTTTTGTTATTGCTCTTAAAATTTAATCCTGTTAGTGCTACCGTAGCCAACCACAGTTTAAATTTGGCATTGCAAACCGATACATCAGATTCAAAACCGTCCATTTTAGTTGTCGACGATAATCAGCAACTATTAGCAGGAATTAAACTAATCAACCTTAAAAACAAGGAAACCGCAATTACAGATAAAAACGGGATTGCTATCATCAACTTTGTTTCAGGAGATAAGATTGAAGTTTATGCAAGTAACACTTTAGTACTTACTACCGAAATTTCAAAGGGAAAGCAAAACACCATAACGGTAAGCAGTAAAAGTCCAGCAGTTGCCGTATTAAAACCTGTCCGTTTACTTTATGACCAAACTGTAAGCCCTAAATTAACCACAGCCTCTACCGATGCTGTTTACACAGCAGATTTAACAAAAGCAACGGCTACCTCTGTAAAATCTGTAATTACTGGCAGGTTAGCCGGTGCATATGTAGAGCAAAATTCTGGCCGATTAGGTTCTGAACCGCGAACAGATGGTTTATATTCTTTGCTATCACTAGGTACCTTGGGTTCTGATGCTGTTTCGCTTTCGTTAAGAGGCCAATCGCCAACCATAATTATAGATGGTATACCAAGACCATTAACTATTTTTAATTTAGAAGAAATAGAATCGGTAACCGTATTAAAAGATGCTGTTTCTACCGCGATGTTAGGTGGTAAAGGTGCAAATGGTGTGCTATTGATTACCACTAAAAGAGGGGCAAAGGGCAGACAATCTATTTCCTTTACTGCACAAACTGCATTTCAGAAATCGTTAAAAACACCAAACGCTTTGAATTCATTTCAGTATGCAACATTATA
>SEDG01000442.1 GCA_004295885.1 Pedobacter sp.
CCATTTATAGCTCTACGGATAAATTGCAGACCAGCATCTGTTAATTCTTCTCTTTTAATTGATTTATAAGTTAATGCTTTTTGAATATCATTTGTCAACAGGATCTGCCCCTTACCTGTTTTAAATTGTCTAACTCCATCCTTTAAATCTGTGAACAATAACTTTCCCAACGCCGTTTTTAATTGCGATTGTCTAACACTTAAATCGTTTAGCCCCGGCACGTCCTTTGGCAACTCTTGAAAGATAACCGTAGCACCACAGCTTGCCATTGATATCACTTTATTGAAGGTATTTAAATCCATCATCTCACATTGTGGAATAATTATTACCTTATAAGGTGATGCACTAGCCGCTGTTTTCACTAATCCGTTTTCTACTGTCGATTGCGCCAATAAATGGTCTGATGCAAAATCAAATGAATAACCATTTTTTGATAGGCTTGTGGCTAATTTATAAAAGGCTGTTGGATGCAACCAATCATCCACATCATGAACTTTTAGGGCAATATCTAATCCCTTTGCTTGGTTCCAAACATCATATACTGGCCAGTAGATTAACAATTCGTTATCAGCTTTGCCCGCCTGTAATACGGATTGGCAACGAGCAATGTAATTATTTAATCCATCAATATGAGGCCATAAACTATTGGTAGGGTTCATTTGTACTGACGCATAAAATAACCAACCTGGCCAAACTGCATCAGATGGAGAGTTTGTAGTACCGTGATAAAAGATATGGTTCACCCCAGAAAGAAATAATTGTTCCGCCTCTGGTTTACATTGAGAAAATGAGGTTTTAAAATGTTCTGTTAACCAAGTAAAGGTTTCTGAAGACACCAGCTTTTTACCTGTGGTGTGTGCCGCAGATGAAGCAAACTTGCTCATCATCGGATCTGGATTTACATTACGTACATCTTCTTTATTTCTTCTTAAGCCAGGAATTGGAAAATAACTTGAACCAAAAGTTTCGGTTTCGGGAATGTCTACCGCACTGTATAAATCTAATAGGTTGCCTGGCGAACCATGTGATTGGTTTTTAGTCAAAGACTTATATTGATGGGCCCAACTTGTCCAAGGTTTGGTAAAGTTGTTTAACAGTAAATCGTTCATCGTTTGTCTGTAATCAGATTTTACCCTAGCGATGATTTCTTTATTTCCATTATCACCCACCAATTCCCTCAAATAATTTCTTAAATCGTAACCCCTATTCTTTTTAAATTCATCAAAAAAAGTAGGCGTCCAATTGGCTCCATAAACTTCATAACTATCATTAAAAAACGACCTAATACCTTGTGATTTGTTTCCAAAGGCAGCATTAAACCTATCTAAATAAACCTTAACGGCATTTTTATCCAAGTGGTCTAAAGTAAAACCCTCTCCTCCTGGGGCTGCCCGTTTTACCATTTGCCTAGTCTTACCTGCAAACAAGGCGTAAATTTCCCAATTGCCTTTAGCTGGCGACCAGTTTAAATTACCATTCGCTTCTACTTGGTTTAATAAGTTTAATATTTCTCCTTTTGGGCCATAAGCTGTTAAAGCTTGCAACTTGGCAGCTTCTTGTTTAGCTTCCTTAACTTTTACAGGTTCATTTAATTTTTCGCCTTCTTTAACTGTATATTTTTGAGTAATCAGTTTAGTAGCCGCACTTTCGGTTTTAATCTGCGGTCCGCCGAATGGCCAACCGGTGCCTGTGTTCATATCTACACCTAAACCTAAACTATTAGATTTATTTACGGTGAACTTTAACATGTCCATCCATTTTGGCGAAAGGAAATCTATGTACCGTGATTCATAACCAACAGCACCATAAATTGGCGTAATCTCCACACCTCCTATTCCTGCTTTTTGGTAGGTTGTTAAATTCTGACTCAAGTTCTTTTCATCAACGGCACTGCCCATCCACCACCAGCGAACCCAAGGTTTCATTTGTTTTTCCATCACTGGCCAAACGGTTTTAGTTGTTTGTGCAAACGAATAATTGGCAATGGATATGGCAATAACAAGGACAGAAAAAAATCTTTTCATGGGGTAATATTTATTGACCACAGATGCACACAGATAAACACAGATTTAATATGTAGCTGTGTGCATCCTTTTCATCTGTGGTTGATGTTGAATTTTTAATCTAAGTGAAAAACTTCCAGCAAAGGTTTACTTACTGGAGAATTATCTGGGTTGGTATCCATGATATCTGCCATATAAGCCCACCATTTTTGCACAATAGCCGTATTTCCTAAATCTTGCGACGAAGAACCATTTTGTTGCTGTACTGCAAATAGAATATTAGTTTCTTCATCTAAAAATATGGTATAATCACTTACGCCATTTTCTTTTAGCAAAGCTGATAGTTCTGGCCAAATCTCATCATGACGTTTTTTATATTCAGCTGTAAAACCCGGTTTAAGCTTCATTTTAAATGCAGTCTTCATATCTATTCTATTTTTTTAACTTATAAACTTCTGTTCCAGCTAACAAAAAACAGCCTAAACCATAATCTTCAAAATCTGGCATACTGGTGTAACTAACTGGCTGACCATCTTTTGGCTCCTTTCCTGTTCCTTGCAT
>SEDG01000443.1 GCA_004295885.1 Pedobacter sp.
TCTTTTAAAATTACAGGATCCATTACAATCCTTGCAATTGCATCATTTTGCTTGAACTTCCCAACAAAAGGTTTATAGCTCATCATACTTACAGAAAGTGTATAGGATGCTGATTTTACGTTTTTGAATACAAATATTCCATCGGTATTTGTGCTGATGACAAGCGTGTCTTTCTCAGAGGTTAATCTGACCGTTACTCCTGGTAAGCCAACGTCTGTCGTATCTTTTACAATTCCACTAATTTCACGTTGTGGAAGTGCTGCAGGTGGTGTTTTTGTGTTTTGGGGGCTTTGAGCATAAAGCTCGATGTTTAACCCAACGAAAATGAGGAGAAAGAATAATCCTTTAAATAAGAATGGGAAGGAGCGATGAGAATAAAGATTGGTCATAAGGATTATTAAATCTGCAATAGAATTTTTTATTTATTTTTTGAAAATGAATATTTAGCCCAAAAATCTGTTGGACTCATTAGGTCTTGGCCACCGCCCCCACCAAAGTTCCCACCACCGCCATTGCCACCACGATTTCCACCCCCAAAGTTTCCACCTCCGCCACCGAAGTTGCCGCCACCACCGAAGTTCATGTTACTTAGTCCGTTCAATTTTATTTGGTACACAAACTCTTTTGTGCTAGTAGTAGATAATTCTAATATGCTTAGGGGAATTGCTAATTCATAAACAAAAGCTCCTTTTTGATCGAATGAAGCTACAGCCTTAACGCCATATTCATTATATATTGAGATTAACGAATCTGCGATTGCTCTGAATCCCGAAACTTTGATTTCTTTTACGGTTGCTAGTTGCGCTTTTCTTTGTACTAATGCTATAGAATCTCTTTGCTGCGTGCTCATTTGGGTTCTATTCTGAAATCCGCCTTGTCCTCCTCCTTGCTGCCTAGCTTGCCCTTGTCCACCAGTTCTTTGTTGTCTGTTAGCCCTATTAATTACAGGATAGGTTAAGGACGAAGCGTCTTTATCTCTTTTTTTGCCTTGAGCATTTACGGCAAAGGTAATTCCGCCTAGCATAATTTTATTAACCACCGCAGGGCTTGCAGATTTTATAATTACATATAGGTTTTTATCGTCATTTGCGATGTTATAGAAAAGATCGGTTCTTTTATTTTCTGCTGCAAAAGTATCATTCCACTCTGTGGCTTTTCCATCTATCTTAATGCCTGTAGGTACTGCCATATTTACTTCTTGAACATCTGGCAGTTTTTGTGCAAATGAATTTGAGGCGAAAATTCCTAAGGCAAATATTAAGTATATTTTTTTCATGTCTATATAAGGCTTATCAATTAAACTACCGCGTAACAAGCGAATAGACTGCAAAAAAACAAAATGGCTTAATAGTAAAAACTAAAAGTTTAATACTTTTTTTAAGAGAAATTCGAGAATAAGCCTGTAACCTAATTTTAGAAGGTTTTAGCTGGGTTATTCAGAAAAATATCGCCAAATTGTTACTTAAAAAAAGTTAGTAAAAACAAAAAATCCCTGATTATCACTAATCAAGGATTTTATAATTGTTTAAATCAAAATTACTTAGAAAGCTGATAAGATTCTGCTAATTTCAAGGCATTGTAAGCATTAACGATACCTCCACTAACGCAAATCTCCGAAAACAGTACTTTTACATTTTCGTTTTTATTGTCTTTGTACTTTATTTTGTGATTAACCTTCGCTACAGACTGAACAATAATGTCTTTTAGTTGAGCAGGTTTTAAATCTGGGTAGTAGCTTAGAATAAGTGCTGCTAAACCAGAAACTACTGGTGCAGCCATACTAGTTCCATCAAATTCTTCATATTTTGAGCCAGGCGTGGTAGAATTAATCATAAAGCCTGGTGCAAACACATCTACATTATTTTTTCCATAGTTTGAGAATGAAGCTTTTAATTCATCATCATCTTTATAAGCACTTGCTCCAACTTCGATCCAGTTATTAGCATGTGGTAAGGCAAACTTAGCCGGATCTGGTGGAATTGGCTTTGCAAAGGGATCTGTTCGTCTTGGCATACCTGTTCCCATCGGATTCCCCATATTTTCGTTGGCTTTTTGAGGAATCAAATCTTTTAATTCTTTCTTTTTGTGGGTTTTAGCATAGGCTTCTGCCTCAGGACTATCGAAGTATTTGTTTGGATAATTCTCTTCGGTGTCATTATTTTTATTGTCATTTCCGGCTGCATGTACTAGTAAAACTCCCTTGGATTCTGCATATTTCACAGCATCATCTACAGCTTTTTTATCCCACTTATATCCCTTTCCAAAACTCATATTGATTACTTTTGCTCCGTTATCTACAGCGTATCTAATGCCATTGGCAACATCTTTATCTCTCTCATCACCTTCCGGAACAACCCTAATTGTCATTATACTTACATTGTTGGCCACCCCAAAAATACCTAGACCATTATTTCTATTAGCGCCAATTATTCCAGATACGTGAGTTCCATGATCTGCATTAGGGCCTGTTACATCACTATTACCGTAATTACGCTGCGCAGAGTTTTCGTAATCATCACCTACCAACTCAGCTCTTTGATCGTACTTATCGTTTAGCAATATATCCATTTTCATCGTCATCAATTCCATTTCCTGGTATTTCTTTCGCGTTAGTCCATAGCACATCCTTAAGATCTTCATGTTTGATGTCTGTGCCACCGTCTATTACAGCAACCACAACTTTCTGCTTAGCGGTTTTATTTTTTAAAAGTTCCGTATAAGCTTTTTCTGTGCTGATACCAAAATATCCATCTGTCGCTAAATCTAAATTAAACCAATTAGGAGGCAGTTTTAACTTTTTATCTTGTGCATACACATTAACACTTAGCCCCAAAACAACTGCAAAAAATAAACTAATCTTCAATTTCATAATTAAAATCCCCTTTTAAGATTAACGTAATTTACAATAATACGGTTTTAATATAGTTTGTGATAGAATCGAGCTCTATTTAACAAAATTTTAACAAGGATGTTTAGAATTAATACTGTTTTTTGGAAAGACGCTGTTCTGCAGTTATTGATTGCAATCCCGCTTTCCATTACAAGTCCTAACCCGAAGAAAAATCGGATTTTGGGCTTTCCATTTCAATCTGGTCTGGGTAGCAAGGCATTCGGTTTCAAACCATTGTTTGTTCCCCTCATGATTTATAGCTTATTAAATGCATTTAAAAAGGCATTCCCTACGATATCGAGGTAAAAAAAGCTTATAAAACAGAAGACCCCCTCCAATTTCTTGAAGGGGGTCTCTTTAGGATCTGGCACCGACCTACTCTCCCACATGTTACTGCAGTACCATCGGCTCTGGCGGGCTTAACTTCTCTGTTCGGA
>SEDG01000444.1 GCA_004295885.1 Pedobacter sp.
GATTTAATGCCATTTTTCAACTTATATAAACTTTACTTATCGCCCAACAAAGAGTTTGTAAAAAAACTTAAAAACATTTTAGGCTTTGTGCCTGGAAATGTGGCTTTGTACAAAATGGCTTTCAGACATCGCTCTGTAGCTAAAGTTTTAAAAAATGGCAGCAGAAGTAGCAATGAACGTTTAGAGTTTTTGGGTGATGCAATTTTAGGTTCTGTTATTGCAGAATTACTTTTTAAAATCTATCCCTACAAAGAAGAAGGCTTTTTAACGGAGATGCGCTCTAAAATTGTAAATAGGGCAAATTTAAATCAGCTTGCCCGTAAAATGGGTTTCGATCAATTAATTGTTTACGATCAAAAAACAGTTAGCGTTTCTAGTAAACATCATTCTATGTTAGGTGATGCATTTGAGGCATTAATAGGCGCCGTCTACCTAGATAAAGGCTATAATTTCACTAAAAACCTTTTGCTTAAGCGTATCGTTAAACCATATATTGATGTGCATACTTTAGAGATGACGGAAACTAATTTCAAGAGTAAATTAATTGAATGGTGCCAACGTCATAGCAAAGATATTTCTTTCGAAATGGTTGAAAACGGCGAGGGTGAAAGCGCTAAGTTGTTTACAGTTCATGCAATTGTAGAGGGAGAAAATCAAGGTATTGGAAGAGATTATAACAAGAAAAATGCAGAAAAGTTAGCCGCAGAAAAAGCTTGTGAGTCTTTGGCTATTTAGTTAACTACGAGGAACTGCAAATTGTGAACTGAAACTGATTAGTTTTTCTTCAAAGTATCCGTATAATTCTTGAAAGAATCCTTAATCCACTTTGTACTATCGTAGTAAGTCCAGTTTTTGGCTTTTTCGTAGTCAGGGCGATAATTAACCATAAAATCTTCTAGCTCTTTTCCTGTTAAACCAGTTTCCTTATTAATGGTTGTTTTGTTGAAAAGCTGGTCTATATGGCTATCCTGCAATTCAGAAACATACATTTTATTGAATCTTCTTGCGTTTTTAGGTGTACGCCCAAATAGTTCGTAAATGGCTGTAAGTGGAGACAAAACGTACGAAAGCAACGGAGGTTTGCCTCCATAAAAGGAGCCTTTATCTTTAAAATCTCTTTTAATGGCATCGAGGGCTTGTTTTTTACCTTGGCCATTAATTACCACTTCACTCAACATTGTTCCGCCCCTGTTCAATTGCAAAACAATGTCCTTGGTAGAGCTAACTACCACTCTCAAATCGTTAAATCCTCTTTTTACTATGACTAAAGTATCGCCAATGGCAGATTTTATGGAGAATAATCCCATGTCATTACTCCCAACACTGTAACCATTACGTAAGTTTGTAATCTCTGCTAGGGCAATGCGGATTTTTGAACCATTCTCTAACACTGCGCCATTCTGCATAAATTCTTGTTGTGCCTTTGCAGATGAAATAGAAATTAAGAGTAGAATGCCTAAAAAAAACAAACGTAGAGGCTTCATTTGGAGTTATTTATTTATTTTGTAAACTTAAGGATTGTTTACGAACCTAATAAGTTAAAAAACGTTAATTAATGTCAAAAGTTTTATCAGGGATCTATTTAATTTATGCAGGAATAATTTTTATCGCCTTGATGTTCATTGTATTACCTTTTGTACTATTGGCATCAGCTATCTTATCAAAAACTACTGGCAAACGTGTTATCTTATTTCTGCTAAGATGCTGGGCGTGGGGCTTTAGCGTTGCTTCCTTCTTTTGGATTAAAACAAAAAATGCGCATTTAATTAATAAAAACATTCCTCACATCCATGTGGGCAACCATGGTTCTTACTTAGATGCTATTGCTGTTTGTGTTGGAATTCCCCAATATTTTAGTCCGCTTGGAAAAGTTGAAATGACTAAAATTCCCATTTTTGGCCTAATCTATAAACGAATTGTTGTTTTAATAGACAGAAGTAGCAAGGAAAGTCGTGAAGAATCTGTTAATGCGTTAAAAACTGAGATTAGAAGCGGTCAATCGATACTTATTTTCCCTGAAGGAACGATGAATAAAACTGATAAACCATTAAGTGAATTTTATGATGGTGCATTTCGAATCGCCATTGAAACTCAAACTCCTTTAATGCCTTTTGTAATGATTAACAATAGAGAATTACTTCCACGAGTTAATCCTCTAAAAGCTCGTCCTGGTTTATTAACTATTATTTTTATCACACCTGTGGATGTAAAAGGACTAACACAAGACGATCTTCCTATGCTTAAACAAAAGGTTTATGATTTAATGGAAGATACTATTTTAAGGTACGGTTAGTTCTATTGTTGAATTGTTTGATTGTTGAATTGTTAAAGACAGCCTTACCTTTAGCCTTTTAACCCTCTACCTTTTTTACTATCTTTGCACATGATAAAATCAATGACAGGCTTTGGCTTGGCAGCTACTGATATAGAAAATGTAAAGTTTGCTGTTGAGATAAAATCTCTGAACTCTAAGTTTTTGGAGTTAAATTTAAAATTACCTAGAGCATATTCAGATAAAGAGCTTTTATTGCGCAATACTTGCAGTAAAGATAT
>SEDG01000445.1 GCA_004295885.1 Pedobacter sp.
AAAGCAACGGATTCTAGAATCATGATCGACCTGCAAACGCCAGCAGAAAACACCTACAAATTAGCAGAAGTTACGTTGAAAAAGGTAAGCGATTATCGCATTGAAGGATACAGCAAGCAATTTGCCCCTCAAGTATGGATTGCACAAGCTGGTTCCAGCGAGCAAGAATATATCGTTCACTTTGTGATAGAATTTGATCAGCCTATAAAAAAATTCGGTACTTGGGTTGATGACCAGATTGGAACGGAAAATCTAATCACGATTAAAGACCCAAAAGACGCTGGTGCCTTTGTAGAGTTTGATACTAGACAAAACCCAGTGGTACAAATGCGAACAGGAATTTCTTATGTAAGTGTGGAAGGCGCTACAAAAAATTTAGCAACAGAAATTAGCAATCCGTTTGGCTGGAGCTTTGAAAAAGTTAAGAATAATCAACTTACCGTGTGGAATGAATTGTTAGGCAGGGTAAAAACAACTAGTAATGACAGAAGAGAAAAAGTGAGGTTTTATACCAATATGTACAGGGCTATCTGTAGCAGAAATACTTTTAGCGATGTGGATGGGAAATGGGTAGACGCAACAGAGAAAATCCAACAGTTTAAAAACCCTAATGATATTGCCTTAGGTTGTGATGCTTTTTGGAATACATTTTGGAATTTAAATCAGTTTTGGAATTTAGTTACCCCAGAGTGGTCGTCGAGATGGGTAAAATCTCAATTGGCAATGTACGATGCAAATGGTTGGTTAGCTAAAGGACCGGCTGGTATGGAGTATATCCCAGTTATGGTGGCAGAACACGAAGTGCCTTTAATTGTGAGCGCTTATCAAATGGGGATTAGAGATTACGATGTAAATAAAGCTTTCGCAGCTGCGGATAAAACTTTATCAACCCCACAAACTAAAGTTGGAGGAGCGCTTGCTGGAAATCAAGATTTTGAAGCTTATATGAAATATCACTATGTGCCGTATGATAAGGGAAGATTTTCTAACTCCTTAGAATATGCTTATGATGATTGGACATTAGCTCAATTGGCCAAGTCTATTGGTAAAACAGCCAAGTATAATGAATATAACGAAAGAGCCAACTGGTGGAAAAATGCAATTGATACCGTGAGTGGTTATGCCAGAATGAGAAAATCCGATGGTTCTTGGCTTCCAGATTTTGATCCTTTCCAATCGGGAAGAAATGAACATTATGTGGAGGGAAACGCTTGGCAACTTACCTTTTTTGTGCCACAAGATGTAAATGGATTAGCCAAAATGATTGGGCCAGATCGTTTTAAGGATCGATTGAGTTGGGGTTTTAAGGAAAGTGTAAAATGGCGTTTCAATGCACCAAATGACCAGTATTGGGATTATCCGGTTACACAAGGAAACCAGCAATCCATGCACTTTGCCTTTCTATTTAATTGGGTAAAGCAACCTTGGTTAACGCAAGAGTGGAGCAGGTCCATTGTAGATAGGTATTATGGTTATGGTGTTGCTAATGCTTATCTGGGAGATGAAGATCAAGGGCAAATGAGCTCTTGGTATATCATGGCGGCCTTAGGTCTTTTTCAAATAGATGGGGGAACTAGAACAAATCCGATATATGAAATTGGCAGTCCGATTTTTAAAAATGTAACCATTAACCTTGGCGAGAAATACGGAAGAGGGAAAAGTTTCCAAATAGAGGCCTTAAATGCATCAAGAATGAATAAATATGTGCAGAGTGCCACATTAAATGGAAAACCGTTAAATAATTTTTGGTTCAGGTCTAGTGAATTATTAAAAGGCGGCAAACTTATCCTGCAAATGGGACCCAAACCAAATACAAATTGGGGTATTAGTTCTTTGCCTGATGAAAATTAAATTTTTTTAAACCCTTTTACGGTAAAAATGTTTTCTGCTTACCATCACGCTTTCGTTCATATTTAAATTTATAATTATGGCAAAGTATTCAAAAAAAGCTGGCGAAAAAGTAGAAGAAACCATGCATGAAATGAAGGAAGGGAAATTAAAGTCTGGCTCTGGAAAAAAGGTAACTTCTAAGAAACAAGCTGTTGCAATAGGCTTATCTGAAGCGAGAAAAGAAGGCGCAAAAGTCCCCAAAAAGAAAGACTAATCTAACAGCAAACAGCTGACTACATCTAAATTGACTCGGCTCAAAAAAATCAATAATGTTTACCTAAAAAACAAAATGATGAGCACAGCAAAACAAACTCGCGATCATAAAGAAATTAAATCTTGGGTCGAAAGTAAAGGTGGTGTTCCTGCCATTGTAAAAGGAACAGATAAAAATGAAGGCGGTGTTTTAAGGATTCATTTTCCTGAAAATAGTGATAACAATAAAACTTCGAAGAAATTGATTGGGATAGATTCTTTGAAGAATTCGATTCTAATAAACTAGATTTCCTCTACCAAGAAACTAAAGCAGACGGAGAGGATAGTACCTTTCATAAATTTGTGAAAAGAGAATAATTCAAATAGTTTATTGTCCTTTTGTAGATTTTGAACTCGGAGAATCTTTCGCGGTAAGTTCTAAAGTTTGTCTAATGTGTTTATCTG
>SEDG01000446.1 GCA_004295885.1 Pedobacter sp.
TGTTTGTTCCACGCTCTGGTGTACCGGCCGGCCATCAGGGTTTCACAATTTAAATTTTTGAAAAAATGGGAACAATTAGAAACGGAGCCAATGGAGGCTTCTCTGGCAAGGCCGGAAGTATTATCGGTAGCAGATGGAACGATATCAGTTACATCAAGGGACTGCCAAAAATCAGTACCAAGCCAGCTAGCTTAAAGCAGCTGGACCAAAGGGCACGCTTCTCGGCGGTGCTAAAGTTCATGGGGCCAATCAAGGACGTATTGCTCATGGGTTACAAGGGTCAGAAATCTGGCAAGACCACGGGCTTTAACCTGGGCATACAGCACGCCTTGATAAATGCGGTGATAGGCATTTATCCAGATTACGATTTAGATAAACCAAAACTACAGATCAGCAAGGGAACGCTGCAACCACCAAGTAGTTTGGTGATCAGTTCGGCTGCGGCTGGCAGCTTGGACGTGGCTTGGTCGCCACAATTAAATGGGTTAAACGCATTTACCGACGATGCAATGGTGGCATTGCTTTACAACGAAGAGCAGAACTTCTTCCTGTCGTACACCGAAGCTGGCATAAGAACAGACGGCACCACGGCCTTAACTATCCCAGCGGATTTTTCTGGTCAAACTGTGCATGCCTATTTCTTCTATGTAACACGAGATGGAGATAGGCAGTCACCAACAACCTATGTGGCACCAATCGTAATCGTTTAAACATTTATGAACCTTTGGCACCTTTCCCGAGGTGCCAACTTTAATCGCAATAACATGACAACATTAAAAATTACGTCCCCAACTGGGATATGGAATAAACGCATCTTGCCTTTTTTAGTGATCCTTTTATCGGTCACTGCTTTATGGCAAGCCTTGCCATTTTTACTCAGCAGTTTGGATGCCGAGGTAGGCCTTTTGGATAATGGGGTTTGGCAGCTCTTGCTTTTCTCGGTAATCAGCTTTTTGCTGCTACTGTCCATATCAATCCTATTATTCAGGTGGCTCTTAAGCTGGCTCGGCTTACCTACAATTAACATGATGGTTTTACAATTTAAGAACTTACAGTTATGGCAACGTTTCGTATTGTATTGGGCATTGTTTGCTTTGCTTTTCTTGGGCGGCTTGTTGAGCCTGGTGGCGATATTTTAAGAGTAGGATTAAAGAATAAAGAACAAAGAGTAAAGAATATTGAGCAGAGAAATAAGCTCATAACCATTGCCCAATCACAACTCGGCGTTCGCGAAGCGACAGGCAACAACGATGGAATACAAGTAGAAAAATACCTCAACTACACCGGCAACAAAAAAGGGGAGCCTTGGTGTGCATCTTTTGTAAGCTGGGTTTATGGGCAGGCAGGTTTTGCACAACCGAAAACGGCTTGGAGCCCCAACCTGTTTCCCTTGGCTCAGCAATGAGCCAGGGAAGGAGGTGCATCAATCGAAGCTAAGATGGCAAGGCAGGTTATTGAAGATAGATAATGCCTTGCAAGCTGTCCGCTCTTTGCCGCGGGGGCATTTTCATTTTTCCTTGATGAAAAACGAAACAAAAACCGAGCCCTTCAGCGAGCTCATTAATTCCATTAAAAACAGCAACAACGCATTAATAAATCAAGTCAGGAACGAAGCTTCCCCGCTTAAGGCCATCGCGTGGCCCGCCGTTCCTGCCTGCCCAACGCTCTTGGGTTCAGTTCTTTGTGGAGGGCTGTATAGAGCTAGGGAATGTGGGCCCAAACTGCCTAACATAAATGGTGCAAAAGGTTATGAGGCCTTAGTAAGAAGCTTTAATTGTCAGGCTTGGCTTGATAAGCCGAGGAAGGAGGGGATGAGATGAAAAAGGTAATGATGATTACTTGTGCTTGTTTATGGCTGGGTTGCGGTACGATAAACAAGGATAAGTTGTTTAGCAAGAATATTACTAGCGAATCCCTTGCCATGGAAAGCACTCAAGCTTTGGAGCTTCAACAAACCATCAACATCAGGGATAGCACTAGCAACATGATGGAGCTAACCATTTGGCCTAAGGGACCTTTTACCTTTTCGCCAGCTACCGGTTTCGCAGGGGAGGCTTTTAAGATGGAGTGGAAGGGGAAGCAATCTAGTTTAGTGGAGTTCAATAAGGTAACGTCAACTAGCAAACAAGCAACTATAAGACTAAAACAAAAAAAGAAGAGCGTCGCGAAGCTGAAACAGAAAAAAGTGGAATGGGAAGGAATAAGGTATGGAGTTGGGATTTGGATGGCGGTAGTGCTTGCAATTGGGATTTGGTTGGTTAGGAAAAGGTGGAAATTGTTTAGGGTTTAGATGTTAGATTTTAGAGTTTTGGGGATTGGCGGCTGCGTTTTGGCGGCCACAATCGACGAGCGTCATGCTCAGCTTCCCGAAGTAAATTCGGGACAAGTGACTGGGCATCGTAATGCGATTGCGAGGATTGTGAACTCATTTCCTCCCCCAGCCCCCTCCAGAGGGGGACAGCATAGTTGCCTACCTGCAAAGTTCCGTATCGACTACAAAGGCTACAACGAACACGCGACACGCGTGCACTAACAGGGGATAACGGCTGGTCAGATAGTCGTCCGATGAGATTTGCAGGGCGCTTTATACTCATCGGATGACAATTCTGAAAATGGCTGCGAACATATTTTCTCATCCGATGAATATACGTGGCTATTCCTGTTTCATCGGATGACTAACGGCTCGTCAGATAGTCGTCCGATGAGATTTGCAGGGTGCTTTATACTCATCGGGATGACATTACCTGCTTTTTAACAAGGTAACTTTGCCATCCATGGTGCTGACAAGAACTGTTTTTCCGTCGATCACATTAACGGTGTTAACCATAGAGTTATCTATTTTATGCCCCCACAAGTTTTGCTTAGTTTTAGGGTCGAAAACATACACTACACCATTCCTAGTACCGAAAAACACCTTACCGTCTTTTTCAATTAATTGAGATGGTGCATGCTCATATCCAAAACCAGCATTAAATTTCCAAGCAACGCCAGGGTCGGTTGTTTGCGTGGCATAGCCCACCACTTCATCTTGCATTGTTTTACCATAAACCGTGATGCTATCAGCCGATAATCCGATAGACTCACGTACGCCAGCCGCCTTATTTCTCCATAAAGTTTGCCCGTTATTTACGTCGATGGCGGTTAGAAACCTGTCTGGTGCTGCAATGTAAACAACGCCATTTGTAGCAACAGGAGTAACCATTGCGGGAGAGAACATTCGGTTCATGTTTCCGTTATTCCATTTCCAAACGAGGCTTCCCGTTTTTAAGTCTAATGCATATAAATGCCTTCCCCAAGAACCAAAAATGATTTTACCGCTATAAATTAATGGCTTGCCAACTATGGCGCCTTCAACGTCTTGATATTTCCAAACTAGCTTACCAGTATTAACGTCTAATGCCCTAAAATTATGGTCACTTCCGCCAATAAAAACAGTATTGCCATCAATAATCGGAGAACCCAAAACAGAATGTCCAGTTGTAACTTTCCAAAGTAGTTTTCCAGTGGCGATGTTTAATGCATAAATGTTGCCATCTCCAGAACCTAAAATAACCAACTGTTTGGTGGCCACGGGCGATGAATAGATAGCTCCTTTAGTTTGATAGCTCCACAGTCTTTTGCCTGTAGTTTTATACGGGATTTTTCGCCAAGCTGGTAGCAACGCCTGCATTGGTTTTTTTAGTGAAAAATAAACCGTGTCTTTGGTCATGTTAACCACGTTATAACCGCCAATGCTATCTTTTGCCCTTAAATTAGATCGTCCCATTGTTGCTGGAATTCCCTCAAAATTATAGGGATGGTTGTTGTGCCCGTGTCCGCAAATAATGTATTGAATATTTTTTGTCTTTAATCTGTCTGTAACTTCGTACCAATTATCCAAACTGTTATCAATAGGGTAGTGGTTAGCGAAAATAATAGGCATATCTTTTGGTGTTTTTTTCAACACGTCTGTTAGCCAAACAGTCGCATCTCTGGGTATATGTCCGTCAGACATGCGTACATAAGGTCCAGATGCACAACCAATAAAACGATAACCTTTAAAATCGAAAGTAAATTTATCGTAACCAAATTCTTTGATAAAACTAACGCCGCCAGATTCAGACCAACCTGTATCATGATTGCCTGGCATGATATAATATGGTTTTTTTAATCCCGATAGGATTTCCCGAGCAAGTTTTAACTCCTCGTTTGTACCCATTTCGGTTATGTCGCCGGTTATGATGGTAAATTCCAATTCCGGCTGACTGTTAATATCAGCCACAGTTCTTCTTAAATCTTCATCCGCATTTGCGCTACCAATATGGGTGTCACTTACAAAAGCATATTTAAAATTTTGGGCAAAACTTGTTAAGCTGATCAATAAAACAGCAAATAAAAGGAATGTCTTTTTCATCCAAATAGGTTATTATAATGGTTTACAGGATATTTAACGGTATTGACAAAGGTAGGCAGTCTGCACTTCTGCTCGCACTTTGAAAGAAGAATTGGCTGGCACTTCAAAACTATTTCCTACATTAAAAACTTTCCATTCTTGGTTATTTGGCAACAAGGCTGATAAAGATCCTTCAATAATGTGCATGATTTCATGTTGTGCTGTTCCAAATTCGTATTCGCCTGGATTAATGATCCCTATTGTAGATTTTCCATCCGCAGTTGCGTAACCCAAAGACTTCACGTTGCCATCAAAATATTGGTTTTCTTGTATCATCATATTAATCGATTTAAAGAGCACAATATAAATATTTGTCAGCAAAGCTTAATATTTAAGCATCTTTTACAATACCTTTTTATTTGCGCCGTTTTTTTGTATCTTTGCCCTGCAAATAAGAACTCCTAATTTATTTGCCATGCAACTCGATCCCAACAAATTTATTGCAACAGGTTTAACGTACGATGACGTATTATTAGTGCCTGCGTATTCAGAGATTTTGCCCCGTGATGTTAATACAGCAACGTTTTTAACAAAAAAAATTAAGCTAAATGTTCCCTTAATTTCTGCCGCTATGGATACCGTAACGGAAGCAGAATTAGCTATTGCCATTGCTCAAAATGGAGGTATCGGAATGCTTCACAAGAATATGACGATTGATAGACAGGCTGAAGAAGTACGTAAAGTTAAACGTTCTGAAAGCGGAATGATCCAAGATCCAGTTACATTTTCTACAGAATTATAAAATTGAAAAATTACCAGTTGTTAATGCAGAAGGTTATTTATGCGGTTTAATCACTTTTAAAGATATTTCTAAGGTAAAAAATTACCCAGTTGCTTGTAAGGATGAGAGAGGCAGATTACGTGTTGGTGCGGCAGTAGGAGTAACCGCAGATACTTTGCAAAGAGTAGATGCATTGGTTAAAGCTGGCGTAGATGTAATTACCATTGATACCGCACACGGTCACTCAAAAGGAGTAGTTGATAAATTAAAAGAAGTAAAAGCAAAATATCCAGATTTGCAGGTTATTGTTGGTAACATCGCCACTGGTGCTGCTGCTAAATTTTTGGCAGATGCAGGTGCAGATGCGGTTAAAGTAGGTATTGGTCCGGGTTCAATTTGTACCACAAGAATTATTGCTGGTGTTGGTGTTCCACAATTATATGCGAATCGCCAGGCGAAACTATCATCTATGAAGGTCGTAAATTTAAATCTTACCGCGGAATGGGTTCTATCGAAGCGATGGAGCAAGGTTCAAAAGACCGTTACTTTCAAGATGTAGAAGACGATATTAAAAAGTTAGTACCAGAAGGTATTGTTGGTCGTGTACCATTTAAAGGTACTTTAGCTGAGGTAATGTACCAATATATTGGAGGTTTACGTGCAAGTATGGGTTACTGTGGTGCAGCAACAATCGAGAAATTACAAGAAGCACAATTTGTACAGATTACAGCTGCAGGGATGAGAGAAAGTCACCCTCACGATATTACCATTACCAAAGAAGCACCAAATTATACAAGATAGACACCCTCTAGCTCCCTGAAGGAGGAATAGTTAAAACAAAGATTTAGGGGCAAACCACATACAGCGGGGCATCGGTTACGATAGCCCCGCTTTTCGTTTTATAAAAATTAACCTCGTTGCAGCCTCTAATGGAAGAAATCTCTCTTTGCGTTCTTAGCGTCTTTGCGGTTAAATAATCAATCCTTGATTCTCCCACGTCTCTTAATGTTAAACTGCCACGAGCAACTAGTGATTCCGTATTTAATTCCGTTAATTAAAACTTTCGAAATTATTTCCAAATAAAATTTGGTAGTTAGAATTTTTCAGATATATTTGTCGATATATTCTATAGATTTAGTAGACTATAACAAATTTAAAAATTACATACCCCAAGAAATTTACAATGAAGCACAAGTACTTATCTTTTCTAATCCTCTTTTTATTAGCCCTTTCCGTAAACTCTGTTTTTGCACAAAGCCCTATTACGGGTATCGTAAAACGTACCGATGGCGCCCCAGTGCCGCGAGCTACAGTGAAAATAAGAGGCACCAATATTTCTGTGAGTGCAGATGACAAAGGTGCTTTTAGCATCAACTCAAAACAAGAAGCTCCATTTTACCTTCAGGTGAGTTCAGTAGGGTATAAGCCGCAAGATTTTCAGGTTTTAAAAATTCAAGACACACCTTTAGAGTTAATGTTGGTTGAAGATGCCTTGTTAGATCAAATCGTGGTAACATCGAGAAGGCGTTCAGAAGTTTTACAAGATGTGCCAATTGCCATTACAGTAATTGGCGGTCAGGCAGCAGAAAATGCTGG
>SEDG01000048.1 GCA_004295885.1 Pedobacter sp.
AAAACAATCCTTTTTATGACTGTAAAAAACAAGATTTATTTTCTTGCTATTTCGTTGTTTCTTTTTGGCTCTTGTACAACACAATATGCAGTTGTAAAATCTAATCGCGAAGAGCAAAATATTAATTCTTCATTACCTGTAGATAGTTCAATCATTAAAACTTATATGCCTTATAAAGTTAAGGTAGAAGCCGAAATGAATGAAGTTATTGGCTATACAGATGTTTTATTAGCTAAAAGTTCTACTGTTCCAGAATCTGTATTAGGCAACTTTTTTGCAGATGCAGTATTTAATCAAGCTAGAAAGATAGAGCCTAAAATAGACTTTGTATTTCCAACTACAACTGGTGGATTAAGAAATGACATTGCAAAAGGTCCAATCACCGTTTCTAGTATATTTGAACTAATGCCTTTCGAGAATCAATTGGTTTTATTTAACTTAAAAGGTGAGGACGCCTTAAAAGTTATCACATATGTTGCAGGTAGGGGCGGTCAACCTGTAAGTGGGTTAAGATTTAATATTAAGGATAAGATGCCGCAAAACATTATAGTTAACGGTAAACCGTTTGATGTAACTAAAACCTACTGGGTTGTTGCACAAAAAATTAATCGCCGAAATTTTATTAGAACTGGTGGTATTGCCAGTGCTGCTATTGCTTTAAGTTTAAATTCTTTAGATGCTTTTGCAAACGGCCGATTACAGAAATTAACTATTCTGCATACCAATGATGTACATAGTAGGATAGAGCCCTTTCCGATGGATGGTTCTCGTAACCAAGGTTTAGGCGGAACTGCAAGACGCTCTGCGCTGATTAAAAAAATCAGGGCAGAACAAGAAAATGTCTTGTTGTTAGATGCTGGCGATATTTTTCAAGGCACACCATATTTCAATAAATTTGGTGGTGAATTAGAAATGAAACTCATGAGCCAAATGCAATATGACGCTACAACATTAGGAAATCATGATTTTGATAACGGTGTTGAAGGATTTTACAAACAATTGCCTCACGCAAATTTCCCTGTTTTAATTGCTAACTACGATTTATCTAATACGGCTCTTTCTAAATCAACTCAGCCATTTAAAATCTTTAAAAAAGCAGGGCTGAAAATAGGTGTATTTGGTTTGGGTATCCAACTAAAAGGATTGGTTGACCCAAAAAATTATGGAGAAACGCAATACTTAGATCCAATTATAAAGGCCAATGAAACGGCCTCACTTTTAAAAAATGATTATAAATGTGATTTAGTGATCTGCCTTTCTCATCTAGGCTATTCTTATCGCAATAGTTCAGTCTCGGACAAGGTTTTAGCTGCAAATACAAGAAACATAGACTTAATCATCGGTGGGCACACCCATACCTTTTTAGATGTACCTGAAGATGTAAAAAATCTTGATGGTCAAATTACAACTATCAACCAAGTTGGGTTTGCTGGAATTAATCTAGGAAGGATAGATTATTATTTTGAACCTTTCAAATACAAAAAAATGAAAGTGGGCACGCCTTATTTGATTAATAATAAGTTGGATAGTTAGTCAGAAATCGTCGTTGCTAGCCTCTGTTTTCACAGGGCGAAGCAATCTCCTTTCTAGGTTTACTATTTCTAAGGTATAATTTTGTTAGAGTCAAACTAAAAACCCTTAGCAGGAAAGATTGCTTAGTCACTTCGTTTCTCGCAAAGACGAAGTATTAACCTTAGGCCTATCGGTTGGTGTGTCACTGTCGAAATTAGAATCTGCGAATCTGTGGCTAAAATTTGAAACCTGTCTAAACTAAAAAACCACCACCTAACAAGTCGTTGCCCTCATAAAAAACAGCAGACTGTCCTGGTGCAATAGCAGAAACATTATGATCGAAAACTACTCTCATTTGGTCTTTTTCTTGCACAATTGTACTTAGCATACCTGCGTCTTTATAACGGATCTTAGTAATCACATTATCCATTGGTTCGTAAATATTCTCATATTTAACCAAATTAATGTTTCTCACCATTGCCTCTTTGCGCTCTAATTCATCGGCCCTGCCCAAAACGACAGTATTGCTTTCTGGTAAAATTTGGGTAACAAACATTGGTTCGCCAAAAGCAATACCTAAGCCTTTACGTTGACCAATTGTATAAAAAGGATATCCTTTATGTTGCCCAATAATCATTCCTTGGCTATTCACAAAGTTTCCACCTGCAACTCTATCTTCTAAGTCTTCTACTTTGTGTTTTAAGAATGCTCTATAATCATTATCTGGAACAAAACAGATTTCGTAACTTTCAGATTTTTTCGCCAACTCTTCTTGCCCCATGTCCAATGCCATCTGGCGGATGTCTGCCTTTGCAAAACTACCTAATGGGAATTTAGTACGAGATAAATTTTCTTGAGAAACACCCCAAAGCACATAAGATTGGTCTTTGTTTTCGTCCTTACCTTTAGAAATAACATATCGCCCGCTATCTTGCTGACGGATATTGGCATAGTGACCAGTTGCAATAAATTCGCAATCTAGTTTGTTGGCACGTTTTAATAAAGCTTCCCACTTGATGTGGGTATTACATAAAACACAAGGATTTGGTGTGCGACCAGCTAAATATTCATCAACAAAATTGTCGATTACAAAATCTCCAAATTCATCGCGAATATCTAAAATATAGTGAGGAAAACCATAGTTTACGGCCAAAGTACGGGCATCATTAATGCTGTCTAAGCTGCAACAACCTGTTTCCTTACTACTTCCACCTGATGTGGCGTAGTCCCAAGTCTTCATGGTAAGGCCGATTACTTCATAACCTTGCTCGTGCAACATCACTGCCGCTACCGAACTATCAACCCCGCCACTCATGGCAACCAAAATTCTACCGTGTTTACTCATTACTTAAATTAAAGGATGCAAAAATACGGGTTTTTGTTTAATTAATCGGAGAAGGCAGTCTGAACAATGTAAAAAAGGCTAATTGCTTTTCTGGCTCGATGCTCTAACTTGAATTTGAGTGGCTAAAAGTACTGTTTCAAAAGCGTCTTGAGATTTGCCATCAATTAAAGACAATAGTTGTTTAGCCGCCAAACTTCCAATTTCAAAAGCTGGTTGATTTATTGTACTTAACGATGGGTTTAATGCATCAGCCAAATCTGTATTGCTAAAACCGATTAAGGCTACATCAGTTGGAACTTGATAACATAGTTTATTTAACAATGCCAAACACCTGGTGCTTAAGAAATCTGTGGCGGTAAAAATTGCATCAGGTTTAGTTTTGGCATTCATCAGTTTTTGAACTACATTTTCTAAGTTGTGATTTAGGTTTTTAGCAGTTGTTGTATCAAAAAATTGCACCAAATCAGCTTGATAAGGTATTCCAGCATCAGCTAATGCTTTTTTATATCCGTCAAATCGTTCGGTTGCCATGCTTAATTTGGTATCACTGTTAATATGGGCAATATTTTTGAAGCCATTATTTATCAAATGTAATGTAGCTTCATAAGCGCCTTTAAAATTATCGGCTGCAACCTTGTGCGTTTCGATATGGTTGCTTAACCTATCAAACAAAACAACTGGTAGACCAGCATTTTGCAAACTTTTTAAATATTCGAAATCTGTAGTTTGATAGGTGGGCGATATTAATAAGCCATCAATGCCGCCAGCATAAAGTAAATTAATACATGCTTTTTCTTGTTCAAAAGATTCTTTGCTTTGCATGATAATTAGTTGATAACCATGAGTGGTACAATAAGTATCAATACCATCAAGCATTTGCGCTACGAAATTGTTGTCTATAGAACAAACAACTACCCCAACAGATCTACTTTTCCCTTCTTTTAAACCCCTTGCCATTCTATTTGGCACATAGTGATGCTCTTTTGCATAAGCCAAAACTTCTTGCTTCGTTTTTTCTCCGATTTGATAACTATCTGTTAAAGCCCTCGATACGGTAGAGATTGATAGGTTTAGCGCTTTGGCAATATCACGAAGGGTAATATTTGTATTCATTTAAAGGTTATACTTGTAGGGCTAAATATAAGCATTTAGATGATTGCCTAGTTTAGCATTTGTAACATTTGCAAACACTTGGGTGAAAAATACAAGATTTAATAAAACGATTTAGTAATAAATTAATACCTTAGATTTTCGATATCATCAAACTGCTATTTTAAAAATGAAACACATTCTTTTCTATTGTCTAGTTCTATCTGCTGTTGTGGTAAATGCACAGCAAAATTTGGTTAAATATGTTAAGCCCTTAATTGGAACAGAAAAAATGGGGCACACTTATCCTGGTGCTACAGTTCCTTTTGGTGCAGTTCAATTAAGTCCAGAAACTGATACCATACCTTATGAGATGAATGGGAGGTACAATGGAGCTGTTTATAAATACTGCGCTGGTTACAAATATGAAGATAAAACGATAGTTGGTTTTAGTCATACGCACTTTAGCGGAACCGGGCACTCAGATTTGGGTGATTTTTTAATTATGCCAACTCA
This sequence comes from Pedobacter sp., assembly GCA_004295885.1. Taxonomy (GTDB): domain Bacteria; phylum Bacteroidota; class Bacteroidia; order Sphingobacteriales; family Sphingobacteriaceae; genus Pedobacter. The sequence goes on from SEDG01000048.1 coordinate 4,463, forward strand.
AGGTAAACTACAAATGAATCCTGGTACAGCCAATAACACAAAATCTGGTTATCGCTCTGCTTATTCTCACGCTAATGAAACAGCAGAAGCTGGATACTACAAGGTAAAGTTAGATGATGACAACATCACTGCAGAAATGACGGCGACAAACAGAGTTGGCATGCATCAATATACTTTCCCGAAATCAGACCAAAGCCATATCATTTTAGATTTAATGGCTGGAATTTATAATTATGATGAAAAAACTGTTTGGACTTACGTTCGTATAGTAAATGACACATTAGTAACTGGTTACCGTCAGACTTATGGCTGGGCTCGTACACGTACAGTTTATTTTGCAATGAGCTTTTCTAAACCTTTCAAAAGCTACGGACAGAAAAACTATGATGCTCGTCAAGCGTATCGTGGTTTCTGGGGTAAATTCGACCAAAGTAGGAACTTTCCAGAAATAGCTGGTCGCAAGGTGAGAATGTACTTTGATTTTGATACCAATGAAGGAGAAAAAATTAAAATCAAGTTTGCTTTATCGCCAGTGAGCCAAGAAAATGCACTAGAAAATATGCGTGCTGAGATTACTGGGTTTGATTTTGATAAGGTAAAAGCGCAAGCACAAGCAACTTGGAATAAAGAGTTAAATAAAATAAACATCGCCGCTGCCGAAGATGATAAAGCAAATTTCTACACAGCAATGTACCACGCTTTTATCAATCCAACTACTTATACAGATGTAAATGGGCAATATAAAGGATTAGACCAAGGGGTTCATACTGCTAGTGGTTTTACAAATTACACAACATTCTCTTTATGGGATACTTACAGAGCATTACACCCATTTTTTAACATCATTCAGCCTGCCCGTAATAACGACATGGTTAAGTCTATGTTAGCACATTACGACCAAAATTCACTGAAAATGTTGCCGATTTGGTCGCATTATGCAAATGACAATTGGTGTATGAGTGGTTACCATAGTGTTTCTGTTGTGGCCGATGCAATAATTAAGGGCGTTTACAACGGCGACGCCAACAAAGCTTTAGATGCTTGTATCGCTACCGCGAAAAAACGCAATTATGAAGGCATAGGTTATTATATGGATTTGGGTTACATCCCTGCAGAGCGAAGTGGAGTATCCGTTTCTAACACTTTAGAATATGCTTATGATGATTGGGCAATTGCTCAAATAGCTAAAAAGTTAAATAGGATGGATGTGTACAATGAATTTATCAAACGTTCTGGAAACTGGAAAAACAATTATGACGCTTCCATAGGTTTCATGCGTCCGAAAATGGCTGATGGAACATTTAAGCAAAAGTTTGATAGTAAAGATACTGAAGGACAAGGTTTTATTGAAGGAAATAGCTGGAACTACAGCTTCTTTGTTCCTCAAGACCCAGCAGGCTTAATTGAAGCTATGGGTGGTAAAAAGAAATTTGCGACGAGACTAGATACCTTATTTACAATGCACTTGCCAGATGAGTTTTTTGCGCACACAGAAGATATCACTCGAGAAGGAATAATTGGTGGTTATGTTCATGGAAATGAGCCTGCGCATCACATCGCTTATTTATATAACTGGACCGACCAAGCTTATAAAACACAAGCGCAAGTGCGCCACATTTTAAAAATGCAATACAAACCAACACCAGATGGTTTGGGAGGAAATGATGATTGCGGCCAAATGAGTGCTTGGTATATGTTTTCTTCATTAGGTTTTTATCCTGTTTCGCCAGGTGGCGATGAATATGCCTTAGGTTCTCCTGCAGTTAAAAATGCAAGCTTAAATCTAGAAAATGGAAAGACCTTTACGGTAGAAGCCATTAACCAAAGTGATAAAAATGTTTACGTACAAAAGGCTTTATTAAATGGAAAAGAGTTAACTAGACCCTTTATAAAACATAATGATATTACATCTGGTGGTAAACTGACTTTTTATATGTCGGCGAAACCTAAAAAATCATAACATCTCATTTTTTAATACGAATAATATAAAAAGACATCAAAAATTGATGTCTTTTTAGTTAAATATTTAATTTATAATTAAAAAACAATTATTTTTACGGTTATTATCTATTAAATTTTGATTATATGAACTAAATGTTTGTATTTTAATCAAAATTATGGAGAACATAGAATATTTTAAGCAGTACAAAACCATAAATGGTGTTTTTGATGAGATGAAATCCAATGATAATGTTAGAAAACATTATGATTCTTTCATGTGTGCCTTCCAAAATATCAATTCATCCGAAATGGCGCTGAAAGATGAGCTAGCAAAAAAGCTTTTCTTAACTCAAGGTATCACATTTACAGTTTATAGCAGTGGAGAAGGAATAGAAAAAATCTTCCCATTTGATATTTACCCAAGGATTATTCAAGCTGCAGAGTGGGATCTAATCGAAAGAGGTATAAAGCAGCGTTTAAAAGCGCTCAATATCTTTTTAAAAGACGTTTATCATCAGCAGTTTATTATTAAAGATGGTATAATTCCTGCCGCTTTAATTTATTCTAGTCCGTGTTATTTACGTGAAATGATGAATGTTGATGTCCCGTTTGACATCTATACGCACATTAGCGGCATTGATTTAATACGCGACCATGATGGCTCATACTATGTGCTGGAAGATAATTTAAGAACCCCATCTGGAGTAAGTTATATGCTTGAAAATAGGAATATCAGCTATCGTTTATTCCCTAATTTAATTCCAGAAAACAAAGTGCGACCGGTAAGCGACTATCCTGATTTGTTGATGAAAAACTTATTGGGCTTGGGTAATAGACACACAAGCCGGCCAACGGTTGTGCTTTTAACGCCAGGCATTTATAACTCTGCATACTTTGAACATACAACATTAGCCCGTTTAATGGGGATAGAACTGGTTGAGGGAAGAGATTTGGTTGTTGATAACCATAAAGTTTATATGCGCACTACCAAAGGCTTAAAAAAGGTGGATGTAATTTATCGCAGGGTTGATGATGAGTTTTTAGATCCATTAATTTTCCGTCCAGATAGCATGTTAGGTGTTCCAGGAATTTATCATGCATACAGAAAAGGCAATGTAGCAATTGTAAATGCTATGGGTAATGGAGTAGCCGATGATAAAGCCATTTATGCTTATGTACCAGATATGATAAAGTATTATTTGAATGAGGAACCAATTCTTAAAAACGTGCCTACTTATAGAATGGAAAACGTAGATGAACGTGAGTATACTTTAAAGAACTTAAACAATATGGTGGTAAAACGCACCAATGAAAGTGGTGGCTATGGAATGTTAATCGGCAATATTGCAAGCGAACAAGAACTGAAAGAGTTTAGCGATGAAATTGTTAATTCGCCACGACAGTTTATTGCTCAACCAATTATTAGTCTTTCTTCAGCACCATGTTATATTGATGGAAAATTACAACCAAGAAGGATAGATTTGAGACCTTTTGCTTTAAGTGGCCCAGATGGAATTGAAATTGTACCCGGTGGATTAACCCGTGTAGCGTTAAAAGAAGGTTCGATAGTGGTTAATTCATCACAGGGTGGAGGGAGTAAAGATACTTGGGTAGTAGACTAATTGCTATTCAATCCCTAAAAGGGAGAAAACAACACTTCATTTAAACAATTCATTGCCGTCGACTTTAGTTAACGGAAACTAATAAACTAACAAAAATGCTGAGTAGAGTAGCAGATAACATATTTTGGATGAGCCGTTACATGGAGCGTACCAATGTGCAATTGAGGATTTTAAGAACCTATTATATTGCATCACAAGATGGGGTGCCTTTTGTAAAGTGGGATGATGTATTCAGGTACTACAATCACGGTAAGGCGCCTGATAAAACCATGAATGCAAATGAAGTATTACAGTTTATTCTCTTTGATAAAGAAAATGATAGTTCGGTAGTTAACAATATTTTTAGGGCAAGGGAAAATGCTCGTAGCGCTCAAGACCATATTACGAAAGAACTTTGGCAATGCTTAAATGATTATTACCATTTAATTAGGGATGCCGGTTTACAAAAACAAGTATTTTCAGGCGACCCAGTTACCATACTGGACCAGTTAATTAAACAATGTATGCTATATTATGGTGTTGTTGATGTCTCTATGTTTAGAAGCGAGGGCTTTAACTACCTAAATATTGGAAAATTTATTGAGCGTTTGTTGCAAAGTATAACTGCATTAAAAATGCAAATAACTCGTACAGAAGGCTTAGGTACAGATGGTTTATCTGTGGTAAGCTGGCGATATTTTTTGGTATCCATATCTGGTTATGAGTATTATCTAAAAGCGAATTCAGGGTCAGTAAAACCCGATTTAATATTCAAACAAGCTTTGTATGAAATGCACTTTCCTCACTCAATCGCCTATGGCTTAAACCAATTAAATAGATATGCACAGCGATTAAAACAAGATAGCAAGGAAGATAGCTTTGAAAAAATAGAGTTTGCAATAGGTAAAACAGCCGCGATATTAAAATACAACAGTTCTGGTTTAGGTGTTGATGCTCAACTATCGCTATTAGAACTCGTAGAAGAAAATGTAATAAACGTGGTACAATCATTTAACCGATATTATTTCGGTATTACAAGTTGAGTAATTATTTTCGCGGCACACACAAAAAAACTTAAACAATGCCAATTTATCACGTAAAACATACCACAAGGTATAGTTATTCGTCTGCGGTAATAGATAGCGCAAACCAAATTATATTAAGTCCACCCACCGATGAATATCAGGAAATAATTAACCATGAAATAAGGATCAAACCTTTAGCGGTTGTAGATAATTATGAAGATTTTTTTGGAAATCAAGTTGGAATTTTCACCATCGTAGAGCCACATACAGATCTAGTAATTACTGTTGATGCTGAGGTAGAAACAAGACCAGTTCCCGTACCATCAGATTTTTGGTCTCCTAAAAGTCAATGGGAAACGATTGATAAGCTAAGTTTAGAAGTAGAATTTCTCGACTTTGTGAAATCTGGTATTTATAAAGCATTGCCTATAATTCGAAACGAAATCGCCACTATTGCTAATAAAGGAAAAACTGTTTTGCAATGTGTACAATCATTGTCTTCTTATGTTTTCGACCAAATTACCTATCAACAAGGGGTAACGGATGTTGAAACAGATATCGACAAAATTTGGGAACTAAAAGCAGGTGTTTGTCAAGATTTCGCCCATTTATTATTGGAAATACTTCGTATTTCTGGAATTCCTGCCAGGTATGTTAGTGGATATATTTGTCCGTTTGGAAATGAATTAAGAGGTGTAGGGGCCACTCATGCTTGGGTAGAGGCCTATATTCCCGATTATGGTTGGTTAGGCGTAGATCCTACAAATAATTGCTTGGTGAGCGATAGACATATCCGCATTGCATTTGGTCGAAATTTTAATGATTGCACTCCAGTAAAAGGCACCTACAAAGGTTCGTCAGCTCATACATTAACTGTTTCAGTTGTTATTACAAATGAAAAAATTAAGACTGAAGAAGAATCAACCATCTTAAATGATGCAACATATGTGCAACAAGTGATAGAACCCGTTGCGGTTGTAAATTCTTATCAAAGATTTATAGAAATGCAACAACAGCAGCAACAACAATAATTGAAAAGCCCTGTAACACCAAATGTTACAGGGCTTTATATTTATTGTATCTTGTTAACTACTACATTATCAAAATAGATATAACTAGTTTGACTAGAACCCCAAACAGCAACATCTTTTCCTCCCCTAAAGTTATGGAATGAAAGTCTTTTAATTAACCTTTTGCTATCATTTGTTGTCCATCTAATAGATTGGTCCAATACAGTATTGTTATCGATTTTAACTTGCACCCAACCATTTTTAGTAGATCCAGTATTGCTTTTAACATACATGTGCACTCTGTATGTTTGCCCTTTGTTAATGCTACCAGATGTAGGGTAGCTTTTGCCAAAAGTATCACCACAAGGCCCAGCCATATCTCTGTGGTAGGCATACGGCTGAAAGTAAACTCTGCCAGCATCGTTTTTATACCACATTAATCTTAAGCTACCACCGTTACCATCTGTAGCAATATCACAACCGGTGTTTTCATCACCAATTAAAAAGCCAAAACCAACTTTTCCGCCTCTGCTCCAATCAAACTGGCTATGAAAACGCACATCGTAAGTTAATTCATAAGCTGAGCCATCTGAAATATCAAACCCAGCAATTAAGCCATTAGATACTGAGTTAGGGGCAAGTGTTGCACGGGCTTGATTGCCAGAAATGTAAGCTCTTGATTCATTCCATCCAGAAATACTAGCACCGCCGAAATCTCCACTAGCTTCTGCATAAGAATAAGAACCATCTGCGTGATTAAATCCTGTGTTGATGTTGCTTGGGTAAGCAAGTGCTGCTACTTCATTTGCAGCAGCTATCTTGTCAATTTCTAGATCAGATTTTTTTTCGGAGGTTGCTTCAATCTTGTCTTTGTTGCAACTTGAAGTAATTACTACTAACGAAACAGTAGCTAATAACATTAGCTTTTTTGAAATTAAATTCATTTTCATGAGATTTTTGGTTTTAGGTTTAATATTTGGTTGAATTATAGACTATAAAGATTGCTTGACCTTGCATTGAAGCAAACAGAGACGGGGAGAGACGTCTATTATAGATAAGCCAAAAGGAACGAATGGCCTTTTTTCGGAGTATTTAATCATACAGTAATAGGTTTTGCCGGTTAAACAAAATATTTGGCAAGTCAAATATATAGTTAAAGTCGCGATAATTGCGAGTAAACATTTTCATAAACAATTGATTTACAGATGTTTATTAGTTATGTTGAAACACTTAAAACGCAAGACCCAATTTCTTAATCCGTTGATTTTCAGTTAGCTATTTTATGTTCGGTAAAAAACTTGATACGTTTAATTCGCAATGAAAAAAATATTTTTTTTTAGCTAGTTAAGCGTTAGATATTTAGCTCAAACTCTGCCATTGTCGAAAACTTTTAACCTTTAGCTCCACAAAATTTTCAGATATTTAACCTTACAAAATAGAGAAGCAAATAATGAAGATTGTAATTGCCGAAAAACCATCTGTAGGACGAGAATTAGCTAAAGTATTTGGCGCAACAGGTAGAAAAGATGGTTACATTGAAGGAAAGGGATATTCATTTACTTGGGCGTTTGGGCATCTATTACAATTAGCGCCGCCACAAGAATATGGCTTTATAGGCTGGAGAAGGCAGCATTTACCCATGTTGCCAGCAAAATTCAAGCTTTCTATCCGTAAAATTAAAAC